>SYJG01000395.1 GCA_005798445.1 Planctomyces sp. | reverse complement strand
GGCTAACGCCCTCCGGCTCGCCTGGGCATGGAATGTTCACCTCGCGTCAGATCGCGGAGCTGATTCGCAAGCTGGCGCTGGGGCTGGAGGCGGCTCATCGCGCGGGAGTTGTGCATCGTGATTTGAAGCCGGCCAACGTGATGATCGACCGTGACGGCGAGCCGATCTTGATGGACTTTGGACTCGCCTGGCTGGTCCAAGAGGCCGACGCGCGAGTGACGCAGACGGGAGCGATCATCGGCACACCGGCCTACATGTCGCCGGAACAGGCCGAAGGTGATCCCGACAAAGTCGGTGCCGCATCGGACATCTACAGCTTGGGGGTCATCCTCTACGAACTGCTCACCGGTCGTCCGATCCGCTCCGGCAGCGTGAAGCAAACGCTATTCAACCTGATGCACGAAATCCCGGCTCGGCCCAGCGAGATTCGCGGCGATGTCGATCCACGGCTGGAAGAAATCTGTTGCAAAGCGATCTCGACCCGTCCCGAAGACCGGTTCGCCACGGCGGCGGAATTCGCGGCAGCGCTCGCCAGTTTCAACAATTGGGAGGGCGAGGCTCCCGCCGAGCCGGGAATGGGCGAATTGCGATCGGGCGAAAAACACGGCTCGGCAGGAGCTTCGCCCTCCCGAAATCGCATGGTTCTCTCCGACAAAACCGGCGTGCTGCCACTGGACGAGATCACGATGGTCGAGGTGAAGCCGCAAGTCGCTTCGCGCAGCAAGTGGCGAATCGCCCTGGCGAGTTTGTTGTTGGTCGGTCTGCTCGGAGCCGTGTGGGCCATCGTGGCCGATCGGATGCGCCCGTTCGGCGAGGACGTCGTTCAAATCCCTTTGCAAACGCCGATTGCCCGTCAGAAAACCGGTGTGCCGGATGTCACGTCCACGACAAACGTCCGAGCAGACACCCAGACTCTCGATCTGGCAATCGCTCCGTTTACCGCCGAGCAGGCGAAGGTACACCAGTCGGAGTGGGCCAAGCACCTCGGCGTGCCGGTCGAGTACACGAACACCATCGGTATGAAGTTCGTCCTCATCCCGCCGAGTGAGTTCACGATGGGCAGCACCGCAGATCAGATTGAACAGACCCTGAGGTCATTGCCCAACGACCATCCGCATTGGCCGGAAGTCATCAAAAGCCAAGCCCCTCAGCACAAGGTCATCCTGACACAGCCAGTCTACCTGGGCGCGAACGAAGTCACACAGGCGGAATACGAAAAAGTCATGGGGGGCAATCCTTCGTACTTCGCTCCGACGGGAGCAGGGCAAGAGGTCGTTGCCGGGATGGACACCAGCCATCACCCGGTGGAAACCGTCAGTTGGAATGACGCTGCCGAGTTCTGTGCGAAACTGAGCAAACAGGAAGAATTGAAACCGTTCTACTTCCGGTCTGGCGAAAACATGACGCCGCTCACCGGCACCGGCTATCGACTTCCCACAGAAGCCGAATGGGAATGCGCCTGCCGTGCCGGAACCACGACCAAGTTTTGGATCGGAGACAAGGAAGACGAGTTGAGACATGCCGGATGGTTCGGACCCAACTCCGGTGGCCGTACGCACTCTGTGGGCGAGTTGAAAGCAAATCCATTTGGGCTTTACGACATTCATGGCAACATCTGGGAAAGGGTCGATGATTGGTGGGAAGCGAGGTACTACGATGAATCCCAGCCACAGCCCGCAATGAACCCAAACAATCAGTCTTTTGCTGGCTCCCGGCGCGGGCTCCGGGGGGCCTGTTGGGCCAACGAGGCGTTCTACTGCCAAGGCTCGTTTCGTCATGCCAGCCCCCCAATCAATCTTGACAACAACGTTGGCATTCGGGTTTCGTTGACGGTTGAAGCTGTGCGTCAGTCGTTGACGGTCACCGACCCAGCGATTCCGAAATCGCACGCCGTGGAACAGAGTAGAGCCGCCGCCGCATCTCAAGTCTCAACAGTCGCCCCCAACAGGCCCCGACGTACCACCCTCAGCAATCGCTCCGTTGACAGCGACAGCCAAGCAGGCGAAGGCGCATCAAACGGCGTGGGCCAACAAACTTGGCGTGCCCGTCGAGTACACGAACACCATCGGCATGAAGTTCGTTCTCATCCCGCCGGGCGAGTTCACGATGGGCGGCACGGCAGCGGAGATCGAAGTCCATCTCAACGAAGTGGGTGACTCCACGCAGTGGCAGGAGCGAATTCAGAGCGAAACGCCGCAGCACAAGGTCGTGCTGACGCAGCCGATCTACCTTGGCGTCCACGAGGTGACTCAGAAGCAATACGAAGCGGTGATGGGGACAAACCCGGCTTACTACTCTCGCACGGGAACGGGAAAGAGAGTCGTCGACAAGCTCGACACACAAGACCATCCGGTGGAACAAGTGAGTTGGAACCAAGCCGCCGAATTCTGCGCCAAGCTGAACGAGACCGAAAAGGTGAAGCCATTCTCGTTCCGCATCGGCGAGGTTGTGATCCCGGTCACCGAGGCCGGCTACCGTTTGCCGACCGAAGCGCAGTGGGAGTTCGCTTGTCGCGCGGGATCGACGACTCGGTTCTCGTTAGGCGACGCGGACTCGGACTTGTTGCGGATTGGCTGGTTCAGAGGAAATTCTAGTGGCCGAACGCATGCGATCGGCAAACTCCTGGCGAATGCGTTCGGGCTGCACGATCTGCACGGCAATGTTTGGGAATGGGTCGAGGACGTGTGGGATCCCAATTACTACGAACGCTATTCCGAAACGCCGGCCGTCAACCCCATCAATTCGACGTCCTCGTTGCCCCATCGCGTGATTCGAGGCGGCGGTTTTGGGGATGCGTCGCCGTTTTGTCGATCATCGTGCCGTCACGCTTACGACCCGTCGCACAGTTCTTTTGCGATCGGCTTTCGAGTGTCTCTGACGGTGAACGCCGTGAAAGCGGCGACCGCGGAACACACGCCCCGGCCGGCCGAAGTTCCTCGCCCGGCGATCGCTCCGTTCGATGCCAAGCAGGCCAAGGCGCATCAAGCGGCGTGGGCCAAGCAACTCGGCGTACCGGTCGAGCACACGAATACGATCGGCATGAAGTTCGTCCTCATCCCGCCGGGTGAGTTCACGATGGGGAGCGATCCGGAGGAGATCGAAGAGGCGATCCAGGCCATCGGTGAAAATGAATTTGGGGATCGGTTTTGGCAGAGATGTGCCAAGAGTGAAGGTCCGCAGCACAAGGTGATCCTGACGAAACCGATCTACCTTGGCGTCCACGAAGTCACTCAGGCCGAGTTTGAGACGGTGATGGGCAACAATCCCTCCGCCTTTGCCTCGACCGGTGACGGGAAGAACTCCGTGGCCGCACGGAACACGACCAATCACCCGGTGGAAATGGTGAATTGGAACGACGCGGCCGAGTTCTGCGCGAAGCTGAGCCAGTTGGAGAAACTCCAGCCGTTCTACATGCGGGATGGTGAGACCGTGACGCCACTGGTTGGCACCGGCTACCGCTTGCCCACCGAGGCGCAATGGGAGTTCGCCTGCCGCGCAGGGACAACGACCAAGTACTGGATTGGCGGCACGGATCATCAATTGATGGAGGTTGGCTGGTTCGACATCAACTCCGCTCGCCGCACGCACGCGGTCGGCGAGCTGAAAGCGAATCCCTTCGGACTGCACGACATGTACGGCAATGTCTGGGAGTACGTCGAGGACGCCTGGGAACAGACCGACTACGAGCAGTTTCGGAATCAACCCGCCGTGGACCCGGTCGGCCCACATGCCAACGGTTCCCATGTGATGCGCGGCGGCCATTGGCGCAGCTTGGCGTCGATCTGCCGTTCGTCGAATCGCACCGCCTCGACCGACGCGATCTTTCGCGTGGAAAACTGCTCCGGCTTTCGGGTGACGCTGGAAGTGAACGCGGTGAAAGCAGCGACCGTGAAACCGACGCCATAGCGCGGTGCGACTCAACGAAAGTCGCCCGCGATGACGCTCTTCAAAGTTGCGCACTTCGGCGTGCGGATAACGATCCCGGCCATCGTTTTGTCTCCCGTCCCCACCGACCTCGTGTCGGTGGAACGATGATTGGCGGCTAAAAACGACAGGGGTTGAATCTTCCCGCCCCCGCCGAGCTTGTCTCGGTGGAGCGATGATTTTCACTTGCGGCGCGAGTTGCAAATCACGGCTCCACCGAGGCAAGCTCGGCGGGGGCCACTTCATTCGGTTCTCGTTAGCTCTAGCGGTCAATCACGGCTTCCACCGACGCGAGGTCGGTGGGGAGCAGTCTCAGAACCGACCAATCTCTTTGTCACTTCGGAAAAACTTCCAGAATTTCTGACGGGTTTGCGCGCGGAATACGCATGAGTGTCGTTGCCCTGCTCGGTGTTCCACTCACCCGCTTCAGAAAGACCCGCATCATGTTGATCACGCCCTGGTTTCGTACGTACCAGCAGACGCTCGCTCGCAAGCTGTCACGCGGCTTGGCCACGCATCGGCGGAGCCGCCGGAGAGTGGACACCGTCTCGCGAATGGAATGTCTGGAAAATCGCAGTCTCTTGTCCGCCACGATGATCGATCTCGGCTCCCTTGCCTCAAATCCTCAAGAGATGACGGAGGTGGCCGGGATCAATTTCTTCAGCGCCTACTTATTCACAACTGGAGTCGAGTTGTTTATGAGCGACGGAAGCCCTACCGGAAGCCCTGGCAACACCCTCGTCAGGAACATCAATACGACGAGCTTTTCTGCCAATTCCAATCCCAGAAACCTGACGAACGTGAACGACGTCCTTTACTTCACGGCGAATAACGGCACAGCGGGAATTGAGTTGTGGAAGTGTGACCCAGCGCTGATCCCATCGTTGGGCATTGGTGCCACCACGCTCGTCGCCAATATCAATCCCGGTGCGGCCAGTTCCAGTCCGAGCGAACTGACGATCGTGGGCAACATGCTTTTCTTCAGCGCCACGACCGCCCTCAATGGCAGAGAGTTGTGGAAGTGTGACTTAAATTCTGGCATGACCTCACTGGTCAAGGACATCAGGCTGGGACTGGCCGGCTCCAATCCGAGCGAGTTGACTAACGTCAACGGCAAGCTCTTCTTCCGAGCGACGGACCCACAGCATGGCACCGAATTGTGGGCGAGTGACGGAACTGCGGCTGGCACCAAGCTGGTCAAGGACATCCGACCGGGCACGCTCAGTTCGAATCCCGCCGAACTGACGGAAATGAACAACCAGCTTTATTTCACAGCGAATAACGGCGTAAGTGGTGTCGAGTTGTGGGCGAGCAACGGAACCGCTCCCGGGACCGTGATGCTCGATAACATTCGGGCAGGGGCAGCCAGTTCCGCTCCCTTTTTTCTGACAAACGTCAACGGGACGCTCCTTTTCTCGGCGAATAATGGCTCGACGGGTTTCGAGTTGTGGAAGAGCAACGGTACGGTCGGCGGTGCCATGATGGTCCAGGATATTCGGACCGGGCTAATCAGTTCCAATCCTGGAAATCTGACGAACGTAGGGGGGACGCTCTTCTTTTCGGCGAACAATGGCGTGGGAGTGGAGTTGTGGAAGAGCAATGGAGCCTTCACCAGCGCCACACTGGTCAAGAACATCAATACGACAAACGGGACGGCCAGTTCCAGTCCCACAGCACTGGTGGACGTGGGAGGGACGCTTTACTTCGCGGCAAATAGCGGCGGCCTGATTGGCACCGAGTTGTGGAAGAGCGATGGAACCACTGCCGGCACCTCTCTCATCCAAGACATTCGACCGGGGGCATCTGGTTCTGGTCCCGCGTTTCTGACGAACGTGAATCTGACGAGCGAGCCGAACACGCTTTTCTTCGCGGCCAACGATGGTGTGAATGGCGTCGAATTGTGGAAGTTATGCACGGACTCTCCGACGGCGATGTACGCCTCGGGCGTGCTGACGGTGGAGGGCTACGAGTGTGATGACACCATCACAATCCGCGACGTCTCGGGAAATATCATTCTGGACTATTTGACAGGGCTAAGAGATCTGACCACTGAGGGAATTGTGACAGGAGCGGTGACGACGGTGGTACTCCGCGGTAAGGAGGGCAACGATTTTCTGAAGCTCGACAGTTCGCTCGGCGTGGCGGTGAGCGGCGTTCTCGAAGGCGACGCGGGAAACGACACGCTGTTCGGTGGACTGGGGAAAGATACATACTTGTTCAACACAAATACTCAGATCGGCTCCGATACGGTGATGGATGCGGGGGGGGCGATACGCTGGATTTCTCGACGAGCACTTCTCTTGCGGTCAACGTGGATCTTGGGACGAACGTTGTGCAGACGGTCAACGCCAACCTGAAGTTGACACTGAACACGAACATTCTGATCGAAAACGCCACGGGCAGCACGGGAGCTGACACACTGATGGGAAACTTGCTGGACAATATTTTGATCGGTGGTCCGGGAAACGACACATTGGTGGGCCTCAGAGCGAATGACACGCTGGTGGGTGAGGGTGGCAACGACTCGCTCGATGGTGGAGATGACGATGACACTTACCTGTTCAACACGACCAGCCTGCTCGATTCAGACACGGTGACGGACTCTACAGGGATCGACCTGCTGGACTACTCGGCCGACACACTCGGCGTGGAGGTGAAATTGGGGGTTGCGGTTCCGCAGATCGTCAACATCAATCACACGCTGACATTGGTCTCCGCCGCATCGATTGAGAACGTCACGAGTGGGATGGGGTTGGATAAACTGACGGGGAACACACTCGCAAACACCCTGATTGGCGGGGCAGGAAGAGACTCGCTGACGGACAGCATCGGGAATGACTCGATGGTGGGAGGGGACGGGGACGACTTTTTCATATTCGGCCCACCGACGTCCGCTAACGAGACCGACTGGGTCCACGAGATTTTGAATAATGGGTTCGATCGGCTGATCTTCACGACCGTGACGACGCCGGTGACAGTGGATCTCACCGTCAATTCGGCCACCGCGAAAATGACCACCGGGCCTAACACCCGCACGGTGAATACGAGCACGAATTCGTTTTCCGACTCACAACACATTGAGGCTGTCTTTGGTGGATCGGCAAACGACACTCTCACGGGGAATGACGGTGTGAACGTTCTGTATGGCGGCCCGGGGAGCGACTTGATGACGGCTGGAAAGAACAGTGACACCTATCGTTTCGACGACGTACCTACGGGGGGTCCGGTCGAGATCGACACGTTGGTCGAACTTCCCGAGCCAGGCATTGACACTCTGGATTTCCAGGGCATGACGTACGCGGTGACGGCCGACCTGTCGAATGCGATCACTGCGACGATGGGGACTGGGCTTCAACTCCGCACAGTGATGACGAACATGCCCGACAACTTGGAGCAACTGTTCGGCGGTAAGGCTGACGACATACTGACCGGGAACGACGGCGACAACCTCCTGGAGGGGAAAGAGGGAAATGACACACTGACGGGGAAGAAAGGCAACGATAATTATTTCTTTCGCGACCCAATGAGTACTTTGGAGTTCGACACGGTCGTCGAAGCGGTCAACGAAGGTAGTGACGTGCTGGATTTCTCGAACGGGACCGCGCTGGTATCCGCCAATCTGATGATGTTGACGTTGGCGACGGCGACGGGGGCGGGGACGGTGCGCAACGTCGAAACGACAACACCAGCCAACTTCGAGAGGGTGTTCGGCGGGCCGGGCAACGACACTCTGACCGGCAACGCCGCCAATAACCAGTTGCTGGGCGGCGGTGGGAACGACGTTCTGGACGGCGACATTGGAAACGACGACCTTCGCGGTGGTCCTGACAACGACATCTTGGTGGGTGGATCGGGAGCGGATGCGCTCAGCGGGGACGGCGACTACGATTTGGTAATTGCCGGAACCACCACTGCCATCACTCCGGCAGTGCAGGTCACTTGGGCGAACGTCAACTCAAGCAGCAGTTTCACCACGACCGTCTCCAGTCTCAATACCTCTACGCTGGTGGGCAATAGCGGCGGAACCCAGACCGTTCTCCCCGAAAGCCCTGCGGCGGTAGACACCGTGAACAGCGCGGGGGACGGTAAAGAAGATTGGCTGTTCGCGGATGACAGCCTGATGAATGGCGGGGGCGGCATTGATGGCGTGACCTTAGACGTAGGAATGGATCTTTTGCATGATATTTAAGCGGTGATCCAGCAGTGGTCGGACGGCCGTAGCCACGCTCGCCAGAGCGTGGGACGTCGATTCCAGAAACCCACGCTCTGGCGAGCGTGGCTACGTTTTGAGAATGTCGCCCGCCGATTTTGTTCGCACCGTGGCAGAAGTGCTGCCACAGAGGGGGCGATGACGGAGTGGCCCTGACGCGGCTTTGGGCGTCAGTGTGCCTGGGCTTACTCACGCTTCGTGTGAGTGAGTGCGCGAGCCGGGGTCTTCTGGAACTCCGGGAAACTGACACTTCCCGCTGAAGCCGACAGCGCAGCGAGTGACGTCCCCACCGACCTTGCGTCGGTGGAACGATGATTGGCGACTAGAACGGTCGTTTTTGTTTTCCCACGCCCCCTCCGAGCTTGCCTCGGTGGAGCGATGATTGACAACTCGAACCATGCCGCTCGTAGTGGTCAATCACGGCTCCACCGAGACAAGCTCGGCGGGGGCCAGGGAGGTGATTCGTTGGCGTTTTAGTGCTCAATCATGGCTTCCACCGAGGCAAGCTCGGTGGGGAGCTGTCGGGATCAGCGAGAAGTTTCGAAAAACTTCCAGAATTTCTGACGGGTTTGCGCGCGGAATACGCATGAGTGACGTTGCCCTGTTCGGTGTTCAACTCACTCGTTTCAGAAAGGCTCCGCATCATGTTGAAGACCCCCTGGTTTCGTACGTTGCAGCAGACGATCGCTCGCAAGTTGTCTCGCGGCTATTCAACGAATCGGCGGAGTCGCCGGAACGGAATCTCATGGCGGCTCGAACCACTGGAGGAGCGGATTGTCCCGGCCAACATCATCACAGTAACAAGCGCTGCGGATGATCTGACGGCTGGTGATGCCTTTATCACATTGCGAGAAGCACTTCATGCCGCCAATTCGAATGGACTCCAAGATACCGTGACGGGGTCCGCTACTGGGGACACGATCCAATTCTCGAGTACGCTCATCGGGCAGACGATCACGCTGATCATGGGCGATTTGCCGATCAACAGCTCACTGAACTCAGCCCTCGATCCCCTCACGATCGAAGGACTGGGAGCCAGCTCGCTCACCATCAGCGGCAACCATGTCTCGCGGCTGTTCTCGGTGGGAGGCGTGAACAACGTCGCGACAATCTCTGGTCTCTCGCTGATTGATGGGGATCCTGGTTCGGGGAATTCCATCGGCTGCATCGCAAATGTCAGCACGCTGACGATCAATAACTGCATGATCTCCGGAAACACGTCCGACGTTTTGGGGGGCGCGATCGTGAACAGCGGAACGCTGACGATCAACTACAGCACGATCTCCGAAAACTCGGCGACCGGCAGTGCCGGCGACGGGGGCGGAATCTATAACTTGATCGGCTCCTCGCTGACGATCAACGACAGCACAATCACCGGTAACTCGGCCGACCGCGATGGGGGCGGCATTTGGAACGCTGGTTCGCTGACGATGAACAACAGCACCATCTCCGGCAACTCGGCCAATGGCGGCAGCGGTGGTGCCATCAAGAACCAGGGTGTCGAATTTATCCGCAACAGCACACTCGCCGGAAACACGGCCGTTATCAGCGGTGGTGCTATCGACAGCGTTTTGGGTTTTGTGACGATCAGCAACAGCACGATCTCCGGGAACGTGGTCGATAGCGGCAGCGGCGTCGGTAGCGGTGGTGGCATCAACAACCTCGCCACGCTGACGATTAGCAGCAGTACGATTTGCGACAACTCGGTCACCGGTGACGGCGGCGGAATCTTTAACGACCCCGTCGCCACCGCCACCCTGCAGAGCACGATCGTGGCCAACAATGCCGTGATCAACGGCGGAGGCCCGGAACTCTTCGGTCGGTTTCTGTCGTCGTACAGCCTGATCGAACGGCGGCTCGGGGCGACCTTCCAAGAGACCGTGCCCGGCTCGAATCGCTATGGCATGGACCCGCTCTTGGGGCCGCTCGCGGAGAACGGCGGGCCGACGCTCACGCACGCTTTGCTCGTCGGCAGTCCCGCCATCAATCGTGGTGCCAACCTCGGAATCTTTGCTGGCTCACCGGCACCGGTGTTCGATCAGCGTGGCCTGGGCTTCGTCCGCGCCACCGGCCGTGCCGACATTGGAGCCTTCGAGGTCCAACAGAAAGGCTCGTACCTTGTTCGCGATCTCGACAACGGTGCCAATCGACAAGTGATCGTCGTCGGCACGCCGCTCAATGACACGATCGCCATCTCACTCGTGGCTGGGAAGATCAACGTCGCCTTCAACGGTCAAACTCAGAAATTTGCTTCCGCGAATCCAAATGTTGTCGGTGTCGTCGTCATGGGGAATGATGGCAACGACATCATTACAAACAACCTGACTTCGATTCCCAGCATCCTGAATGGTGGCAGGGGAGATGACACGTTGAACGGCTCCAATGGCGCCGGAACCCACGACATTCTGCTGGGCGGCGAAGGCAACGACAGTCTCTTCGGCCGCGGCGGAAGAGACGTGCTCATCGGTGGCGACGGGCACGACAGCCTGCTCGGCGGCGCGGGCGATGACCTGCTGATCGCTGGTGCCACGATCTACGACAACTCGCCGACCGCGCTGAACGGCATTCGGGCTGAATGGACCCTGCCGCTAGCGCTCTACGCGGACCGAGTGCGCAACCTCCAGCAAGGTTCCAGGGGTGCGCCGGGTCTCGATCTCTCCACGGTCTCCGATGGCTTCTACGACGAACTCACCGGCGAGCCAGGAGGCCCAGGCAACCTGGAGTTTTGGTTCCACGATCAAATCGACCTGCTGACTGGCTACGGCGTTCCCGAGGTCAAAGTGCTGCTCCCGTAGCCTTGGCACCAGTTCAAACTTCCGCTCCACTTCCACCGCCGCATCGCGTCACGACCCACGACGCGATGCGGCGTTTGTTTGACGTCGAGAAAAGAGCGACTCGTCTTCGGAGCAAGCGACCGCGCTGTTGTCATCTGCGATGCGGATCAGCGGTTGAATAAGAACTCTTTGCTGCTGAGCACGCTCCAGTACAAATCCTCGGCCGCCTGCCGGCGCTCTTCGGGACTGGCGACGCTCATGATCTCGCTCATCTTCTGGCGCTCGCGATCCGTCGGGAAGCGGCAGAGCGCGGCGAGAAACAACTCCTCGGCGAGTTGCTCCGGCGAGACGTTGGCTTCGAGTTGTTTGCTGAGCCGGTTGTCTTTGGCTTCCAGTTTTTGAATCAGCGTTTCACCATTCAAGATGTGCAGAACCTGCGTCATGCTCGGTTCATCCGAACGTTCACACTCGCAGGTCAGGATGCGTTCGGGGCGGCCGAAGGTCTTGAGAAATTCAGAGGCGATGTTGGCATCGGGAAGCTGCATCGCTCGCGTGCCGGCCGGGAAGTCCTTGAAGGCCGTCGGCGACGCGGTCACTTGCGACATGATGTCAAGCAACACTTCGGCCTTCAGCCGTTTGGGATAGTAGCGTGAGTAGAATCGCTCATCGGGTTCATTGCCCTTGGTGGCTTGGCTGCTGCGTTGGTAACTCTGCGACGTGAGGATCAGCCGCATGAGTTTTTTCAAATCGAAACTAGCCCGACGCGCCAGCGAGGGGTCGGCCTCGGTGGCTGCGGACTTCGCCGACGCCGGAGACCCCTCGCTTGCGCTTCGGGCTGGTGAGACGTCGCCATCCGTGAGAAACGCCGCCAATGACGACAGCAACTCCGGGTTGCTCGGCGGATTCGTCAGCCGCAGGTCATCGACTTTCTCGACGAGGCCAACTCCGAAGAAGTTCGCCCAGACGCGGTTCACGATCGCTCGGCTGAAGTACGGGTTCTGCGGCGCGGTAAGCCACGAGGCGACGGCGAGACGACGATCTTCGACGGACTCAAGAGTCAGCGGCTGTCCGTCGAGCGGCTTGGGCGGCTGCGGTTTGCCAGTGCGCGGTTGAAGGATTTCAGACTCATCGTCGAGGAAGATGACGCGGTGTCCGTCACCGCTCCGAAAATCGCCCCCCCAGCCTTTGCCACGCACGCGAGCAAACAAGCTGGCGAAGCCGTAGTAATCGTTGTTGGTCCATTTCTCCAACGGATGGTCGTGGCAATGGGCACATTGAATTGACATGCCGAGGAACGCCATTGAGGTCGTCTCAGCCATGTCCAGCGGGTCTTGATGCAGCGAGTAGAAATTGGCGGCTCCGTTGTCGAACGTGCTCCCCTTGGCGAGCACGATCTGGCGGACGAACTCATCCCACGGCGTGTTGTCGGCGACGTTTTGGCGGATGTACGCGTAGAACGATTTCAACGCCTGTGGCCGCAGCTTCTCGCCCGACAGCAGCAACAGATCGGACCACTTGTAGGCCCAGTAATCGACGAACTCCGGTCGCGTCAGCAGTTGATCGACCAGTCGATCACGCTTGTCGGGCGACTCGTCGGTCAGAAAAGTTCGCACCTCGTCGGCGGTCGGCAACACGCCAATCGTGTCGAGAAACGCTCGACGAAGGAACTCCGAATCACTGCATCGCGGCGAGGGTGGAATGTTCAAACTCTTGAGCTTCGCGAGCACCGCATCGTCGATGAAATTCGACCGCTCGGCATTCGCGAAGACCGCCGCGTCAACCGGAGTCTCGTACGGCGAGCTGACCGTCGCGATCACGTTCTGACTGAGGTACCACGCGCTGATCGCTCCCTCACCGGAGCCGATAATCTTCACGAGTCCTCGATCATCAACACTGGCGACCGTCGCGTTGGCCGACGTGAATTTGCACCAGCGAGTCACGTCCTCGACATGCCCGTCCGAGAAGTGCGCTCGCACGACCATTTGCTGGCTCGCGCCCTTCTTCTGCTGGGATGCCGTCGGCAGGATTTCGAGCTGCTTCACTCGCGGATCGTCATCGCTCGGAGCGGGATGCCCGGCCGCGATCCACTCGGCGATCGCTCGGTATTCGAGCGAATCGACATCGAACCGCAGCCCTCCCTTGTGGGGGATCGCGCCCGACGGTTTCGTCAGCATCAGGCTGCGTCCCGGATCGCTGGGCACAATCCGCCGTCCGCGAGCTTGCCGAGTCAACGTTCGAAAGTCGGCGTCCGGATCGTAACCCCGTAGCGAGAGTTTGAAGCCGCCCTTCCCTGCCAACGCCCCGTGACACGATCCCATGTTGCAGCCCGACTTCGACAACACCGACTGAACGTGATTCCGAAAGCTCCACGAATGCGGCTGCTCGAACTTTTCGACCGTCACGGTGGCCGTCGCACTCCGATCACCAACTTTTGCCGTGAGCGTCGCCTTTCCATTGCCAACCGGCACAGCGAAGCCGTCTTCGATCTTCACGACTTTCGCGTCCGACGATGACAGCGCGACTCCATCGGTGACTTGCCCAATCACTCGTCCGTCAGCCGTGGCTTGGACAAGAAGCCGCTGTCGAGCCTCCGTGCCGCTCAACGTAAATTCCGTCGGCAAGACCGACAGTGACTGCGCCGGCAACACCGTTGTTGCCGCAAGTAGGAAAATGACTCCGCTCAACACCGCCGCCAACCGAGCCATTCGACACCTCCACCACACAGGAGTTTCACCATGACGATCCGCTAACGAACGTCGTCATCCAGCTTTTCCGAACCCAGGATCGAATCCACATCACGCGAGCCATGCAGGACACGAATAATCTCCACCGCCGGATCGCCGTCAACGACGCGGTAGTAAATCATGTAGCTCCCGCAAGGGAAACTTCGCAGGTCCGGCTGCAACTCTTCACGCCGCTCGCCAATGAACGGCTGACGCGACAACATCTCGAACAACCTACGAACTTTTCCGAACCACCGATCGGCTGCGGCACGATTGTCGTCAGCGATGTAGCGGTAGTTGGATCGCAGATCAAACTCGGCCGCCGGGAGCACGCGATACTGTCGGGTCATGGTGGATCGACGGTCCCCGTCAGCGCCTCAGTTCGCAGCCGATCGAAATACGCGGTCGCGGCTTCGTCACCATCAATGACGGTCCCCTCGCCGCGCTGCGATTGGTCAAGACCGACTTGAATCTCCGCCCTCAGATTGGTGAGCTTCTGCTCACGCTTGCGAAGCAGACGAAACGCTTCCGTGACCGCTTCATCGCGTGTTCGGTAGCGGCCACGAGCGACTTCACGCTCAACAAACGCTTCCAACTCGGCAAGCTCCTCGTCGTGAGCAACAGCAGACATCAGCGGACTCCAGGCGAGTGTGACTAGCTGAACAACTCAGTGATCGGTTTGGTTCCGAAATCGACCAACGGGAACGGGCGACCGGCCGGGCCGGGAAGATGCGCTTCCAAGTTGAAGCCGAGGCTGTGGAAGATCGTTGCCACAATTTCCGACGGATTGACGGGACGCTCGGCAGGATAGCCGCCGATCGGATCGCTCTTGCCGATGACTCGGCCGCCTTGCACGCCGCCGCCGGCGAAGTACATCGACCAGCACTGCGGCCAGTGATCGCGACCGCCGGCCGGATTGACGCGCGGCGTGCGACCAAATTCGGCGAGATTGCAGACCATTGTATTGTCGAGCATTCCACGTTCTTCGAGGTCTTCGATCAGCGCCGCGTAGCCCTGGTCGTACATCGGAGCCACGATGTCGCGCATACCTTCGATCGACGTGAAGGGCTTCGTGCCGTGGATGTCCCAGGTGATCTCGTCGAAGACGGTCAAGAACGTGTTGACCGTGACAAACCGCACACCCGCCTCGATCAACCGCCGAGACAGCAAGCAACTTTGACCGAACCGGCTCATGCCGTACTTCTCGCGAACCGCTTTCGGCTCGCGAGTCAGATCGAACGCCGCGCGAGCTTGCTCGCTGGTGACCATGCGGAACGCGGCCTCGAAGCTGCTGTCAACGAGCTTGGCGTTTTCGCTCTTCTCGAAGTTGTTGACGGTGGTATCGACAACCTCACGCAACTTGCGGCGGCGGTCGAGCCGCACTTCGCCGATTTGCTTCGGCGGCAGCAGGTCAGGCACGCGGAAATCTTCTTTCGACGGATCGGCGTTCAAAAAGAACGGTGCGTGCGCTTTGCCGAGGAACCCGCTGTCCTGGCCGTGCGGCAATCCTCCACCGGTGTTTCCCATCGTCTGCGGCATGATGACGTGAGCCGGCAAATCAGTGCGGCGCCCCATCAGGTAACTCGTCACGCAACCGGCGTGCGGCGTGATGATCCCGCCAGAGAACAGCCGCCCCGTCTGCATCATTTGATGCCCGGTGTCATGCACGGCGGCTCCGGTGTGAAAGCAGCTTCGCACGATCGAAAACTTGTCCGCGATCGCAGCGTGCTTCGGAAAGATTTCGCTGATCTGAATTTCGGGAGACTTCGTGGCGATCGGCTTGAACGGCCCGCGAATCTCGGCGGGAGCATCCGGCTTCGGATCCCACGTCTCAAACTGGCTCGGCGCGCCAAGATTGAAAATCATGATGCAGGAGCGTTCCTCCTTGCCCTTCTCGACGCCGCCGGCCTCATTGGCACGGACGGCATCGGCCAGGGTCAGCCCGGTGGCTCCGAGTGCTCCCGCCTGCAAGAAGTCGCGCCGTGTCACTCCGTCGCAAGTGTGAGCCGTTCCTTTGCCGGTGAAATGCAGCATGGTGAACTCCGATTGGGGTAGGTCAGGCTTTCCAGCCTGACTGTCCGCAGCGTCGAGTCGATCTCACTTCGGGTCAGCCTAGAAAGGCTGACCTACGAGCGGAGGATTCTAACATCGGTCGGATTCGCTCACAGCCCGCGAACAAAAAAAGCGAGCGTCGGTTGCCCGACGC
This sequence comes from Planctomyces sp., assembly GCA_005798445.1. Classification (GTDB taxonomy): domain Bacteria; phylum Planctomycetota; class Planctomycetia; order Planctomycetales; family Planctomycetaceae; genus SXKJ01. The sequence goes on along the minus strand of SYJG01000395.1, from coordinate 6,900 downwards.
TCGCTCGTTCGATTCAAAGCTCGGAGGTCTTGCCTCCGAGCAACTCGGCTTACTCAGCCGTGCATAGCTCTGCGTGCGACACACCCTCGATCACGATTCCATTCGGATCGCACAACTCTTCGCGGACGATATTCATGTCCTTGGGAGCCTCAATCCCCAAACGCACCGCGTTGGGACCAATCCGAACAATCGTGACGACCACCTTGTCGCCGACCAGAACCCGCTCACCGACCTTCCTGGAAAGTACCAGCATGTCATTTCTCCTTCCTTAGAACCTTCCTTGTTCGATCGAGTCGGCTTTGAAGTTCGCCTGCCTAGTTCCACCTCGGACGGCACTTCTCGTTTCGCCTCGATCACGTCGCCAACCTGACGACGCCAGCGGGATGATAACACCCGCAAAACCAACCCGCCTAGACCAACCAGCAAAATCTGCCAGACCGCGACCCACAACCAGCCAAGACGCCACAAACAGAAGCAGAGCAAGCTAAATAAGCACACTTTCCGCCATCACGCCCAACAAGCCAGCACCAACAACAAATCAACCTACAACCAAGGGCTGCAACCTCGCGGCAAACCGAACCAGGCGGCGACCCGACTTGCCCAAGGCAGAGGCATTCCAGCCGCCACCAACTCGCCATCGGCCGGCCGCTTGAATCTTTAGGCGTCGAGTCGGATGCTACGCACCCTTTCGGAAACGACTCGAAAGACTCAGAACGCCACGACCTCGGAGCACCAACATGGTCCGCATCGGCCTGATCGGCATCGGCTTCATGGGGATGACCCACTTTGAAGCATCGACAAAACTGGAACCTGACGCCGTTTCCGGTCGGCGCAAGGCGATCGGCTCCAAATTGAGCGGCGGAGAAATCGTCGCCGTCGCCACCCGAGACACCAAGAAGCTGGCCGGAGACTGGACCTCGATCCAAGGCAACTTTGGACCGCGCGGCAGCCTGATGGACTTGTCACACGTCACAGGCTACGCGGACTACCGGCAATTGCTGGCCGATCCGAACGTGGACCTGGTCGATATCTGCCTGCCGACCGACCAGCACGAGACCGTTGTACTGGAAGCACTCGCGGCCGGAAAACATGTGCTCGTCGAGAAGCCAATCGCCACGCAGCTTTCCGCCGCGAACCGAATGGCCGAGACCGCAACGAAAGCGGGAAAGCAATTGTTGGTCGGCCAGGTTCTGCCGTTCTTCCCAGAATTTGCATTCGCCTCACAGGCGGTTCGGGGTGGCAAATACGGAAAACTGCTGGCGGCACACTTTCGCCGGGTCATCGCTCAGCCGAACTGGTCCAGCGACATGAGCGACTTCCACAAGCTCGGTGGTTGGGGAGTCGACTTGCACATCCACGACAATCACTACATCGGCCTGTTGTGCGGAGTGCCGAAGCAAGTTTTCTCGCGCGGCCTGCTGCAAGACGGACTCGTCAATCACGTTCACACGAACTACCTGTTCGACAATCCGAACCTCGCCGTGACGGCAGTCAGCGGGGGCATTGCGGCGAAGGGACTCGCCTTTGGACACGGCTTTGAGATGTACCTCGAACAAGCCACGATCGTGTACGACGCCGGGACGTACGCCGGAGAGTGGGTCGTGAACCGTCCGCTGACGCTGATTACAAACGATGGCTCTGCCGCGAAGCCAGAATTGACGGGCAGCACCGAGTGGTGTGCCGCGTTTACAGCCGAGCTTCAAGCCGCCGTCGCCAGCATCGCGACTGGCCGCGATGCTCCTGAGTTGTCGGGAACGCTTGCGCTCAACGCGTTGCGATTGTGCGAGGCCGAGCGGCAGAGCATCGCCAGCGGCAAAATCGTGGATGTCGCATGACGTGTGCCAAAGTAACCCGACGCGTCAGCGAGGGCGAACGCTGAAAGAGCCTCCGAAGTCAAAGCGTCCTGGAGCATTCGCCCTCGCTAACGCTTCGGGTTATTTTGTAGTGAAACGAACTGGACGGGCTGGTTGAAAACCTGCCCCACGACACATGGTTGAAAATCTTCCCGTCCGCACCCACAAGCACAAAGCATTGACCATCGAAGGTTACTCGCGAGCGGCGGTGCAAAGTTATTGGCGAGTCCCCGAACTGCGGATCGGCTTCGATCTGGGCGGGGCACCATGGTCGTTCACGGGAACGCCGACAATTTTCATCACGCACGCACACCTCGATCACATGGCCGCGTTGCCGGCGTTCGTCGCTCGCCGACGGATGATGAAGATGGAGCCGCCCACGATCTACTTGCCGGAGTCCGTGCTCGAACCAACCGAACTGCTGCTCAAAGTTTGGCAGCGGCTCGACCGAGGCCGCATGAACTGCAAGCTCGTCCCGGTCAAAGCGGGGGACACGATCGAACTCTCGCGCGAACATCTCGTCACGGCGTTCGCAACGACGCACACCGTCCCGTCGCTCGGCTACCTCGTGTGGGAGCGTCGCAAGAAACTGCGTCCCGAATACTTTGGCATGACGCAGGATCAGATTCGCGACGTCCGACTTTCTGGCAAAGAGGTTTCCTGGGAGGTTCGCACTCCCTTGCTCTGCTACACCGGCGACACGTCACCCGCCGGACTCGACGCTGAGCCGGATTTGTTCAACGCTCAGATTTTGATTACCGAGGTGACGTTCTTCCGGCCGGAACATCGCAAGGAAAAAATCCACAAGTTCGGCCACATGCACCTCGACGACATTCTGGAACGGGCCGACAAATTCAAAAACGAACTGCTGATCTTCGGCCACTTCAGCACGCGCTACAACGAGCGACAGTTCGAGAAAGCGTTGCAGCAACGGCTACCGGCGTCGCTGAAAGAGCGTGTCGTTGCGTGGTTGTGACGTAGGATGGCCGCCCTCGGCCGTCCGTGTTCGAGCGTGACCCCCGGGGGGGGGCGGAAGGTCGGCCGAGGGCGGCCATCCTACATTCGCAACTCACGGCCCCTTGAAGACAACGCCCTCTTTCATCACGAAGATGACGTTCTTCATGAGGCTGATGTCGGCCAGCGGGTCACCTTTGACGGCCACGATGTCGGCGAGTTTTTTCTCTTCGATCGTGCCTAACCGATCTTCGATCTTCAGGAGCTGCGCACTCACGAGCGTCGCGGACTGAATCGCTTTCATCGGCGGCATTCCTCCCGCGACCATGAGCTCGAATTCGTGAGCGTTCTGTCCGTGCGGCGACACGCCGGTGTCGGTGCCGAAGGCGATCTTCACTCCTGCGGCGTGTGCTTTCTTGAATGTGTCTCGAATCTGCGGGCCGATGGCGGCGGCTTTCGGACGCACGATTTCGGGGAAGTAGCCCGGCTCCTTGGACTTTTCCGCGACCCACTCGCCCGCCATGTTCGTGGGAACCCAGTAGGTGCCGTTCTTTTTCATCAGCTCGATGACTTCGTCGGTCATGTAGGTGCCGTGTTCGATCGAATCGACTCCGGCCAACACGGCCCGCTTCATCCCTTCGGTGCCGTGAGCATGCACAGCGACGATCATGTTGTAGTCGTGGGCGGTCGAGACAATGGCCTGTAATTCTTCAGCGGTGAACTGCGGGTTTTGGCCACTGGCGGCGAGGCTGAGCACTCCGCCAGTCGCCGTCAACTTGATGAGATCGGCTCCGTCCTTGTACCGCTGACGCACCGCCTTGCGAGCATCGTCAGCACCGTTGATGACTCCTTCGAGCGGCCCCGCATCGCGTTTGTAATCGCCGCGCAGCGCGTTAGTCGGATCGGCGTGGCCGCCCGTTGTCGCCAGTGACTTGCCGGAGGTGAAGATTCGCGGGCCGGGAACCCAGCCATTCTCGATCGCCTTCCGCAGAGCAATCGAGTTGACGCCGTTGTCCCCCAAGTCTCGCACCGTCGTGAATCCGGCGAGCAGCGTGACTCGCGCGTAGACGGTCGAACGGAGCGCGTAGTCGGCCTGTTCCATGAAGAACCGCTCGGTGTACGAGTCCTTCGAGTGCTGCGACTGCAGGTGCGTGTGCATGTCCATGAGGCCGGGCATCACGGTGTGCTCGGTGAGCCGAATTAGCTTGTCATCCGGACCGGCTGCAATGTAGCCAGCCGCCACACGCGTGATGCGACCATTTTCGATGACGATCGACACCTCTTTGCGGGGCTGGTCATTCCGCCCGTCGATCATCCGACCCGCGTGGATAATGGTTGCGCCGTCCACGACAGACGAAGCCGTTATGGCCATGAAGAGAACCATCAGTGTTGCCGAACGCATAGACCGTCTCCTGATTCTGTCACCGCGTCAAAGTGCGGATCAATGTGGACGCCTCCGCGATTTGGAAAACGCGGTTACCTGTCGGCATTCAATCGTGTTTCGCTCGAAACGAGTAGCATCAGGGGGTCGGAGCAAGACGATCCTTTGCTTCGGCGGCGAATTGCGTTGATGATGCCTCGCATTCGACGACCTCTTTTCACGAAAGGCATCTCATGCGCAAGACGTTTATTTTGCTCGGCCTGTCGCTAGCTGTGGGTGCGGCTGTGGGCTTTCAGGCTGCCAAGTTCGGTCCTGTGAATCCTGATCCAGACGGCGTCCGGCCGATTGATGCCGTGGACTCGGTCTTCATCGAGGACATGACCTGGATGGAAGTCCGCGATGCAATGAAAGCCGGCAAAGACACGGTTCTCGTCGCGACCGGCGGCATCGAGCAGAACGGTCCGTATTTGGCGGCCAACAAACACCAAGTCGTGCTGCGCGGGACGACTGATGCGATCGCTCGCAAGCTGGGGAACACGCTGGTCGCGCCGCTGATTGGCTTTGTCCCGGAAGGTGACATCGACCCGCCGACCTCTCACATGAAGTACCCCTCGACCGTCAGTTTGACCGAGGACACTTACCGGCGACTGCTGACCGATGTTTGCTCTTGCTACCGGACTCACGGCTTCAAACACGTCGTGCTGATCGGCGACAGCGGCGGCAATCAGGAAGGCATGAAGGCGGTCGCTGCGGAACTCAATGCGAAGTGGAAAGACGGCAAGACAAAATTCCATTTCATCTCGGAGTACTACAACTACGGCAACCTCTCGAAGTGGCTGGAAGAGCGCGGCATCAAGCAAACCGACGAGGGCCTGCACGACGACTTCGCGATGGAGGCGATGATGCTGAGCATCGATCCCGTCAGCATCCGCATGAAGCAGCGTGTTGCCGCCGGCAAGTTTTCGATCAACGGCGTCAACCTCGCGCCGATTGAGAAGACCGTCGAACTGGGCAAGCAGATCATCGACTTCCGCGCAGAAAACACGGTGAAGATGATTCGGAAGTCGATCGGCGAGGCGAAGTAAGTCACTCGTTCGACACAGACGAGACCTCTGACAATCCAGCGATCGCGGCGGCGAGTTGAGCCGACAATTCGGACGCGGCTGGGTTGCCAGTGTACTTCGCGAGATGAATTCGCGTGACGAGTTCTCGGACTTCGGAGAGTTCGTCGAGCAAGTTTTGATGGGTCCGTTGTCGGACTGCTCGCAGACGCGTGAGATTTTGTTGGCGTGATTGCTCGCACTGGGTGGCTCGTTCGGTCTCGGAGCCTACCGGCGCTGATTCGACAAAGGCAGGTTGCGCCAGCAAGCCGTCAAGTTCGCGAACTCGTTCAGCCTGCACTCGCCACGCGGATTGCAGCTCTCCGAGAAGGTCCAGTTCCGGTCGCAACGCCGTGTCGTGCTCAACATTTAAACTTTTCAACGCGCGGCCGAGTTCCGTTTCGACTTGTGCGATCTGTGCTGCCAACTCGTCGCTCGGCGCGGCTGGCGGTGGGGTTGCTGGCACGGAAGGACTGGTCGGACTCAACAGCAACGGCAAGTAGAGTGGCCAGAACAGGAAGGCGGTGAGCACTCGAAACGAACGCTCGTAACGCGAGCCGGTTGAGTCGCTCAAGAACAACGCCACAGCGACTCCCGCACCAACCAGACCGTAGAAGATGGCTGTGATGGAAGCATTCATGACGAGAACCTCCTCAACGCGCGAGTCGCTCCCACAACGTGTAGATCATCACCGGAGAGACCGCCGTGTAGCACGCGGCCCAGGAGGCCACGAGCTGTCGCAAGAAACACGTTCGTCGCCAACGGCGTTCGAGCGGCAACGTGTCGCACATCAGCGTGAAGCTGTGATACAGAGCCGTCGTTCCCCACAACCCGGCGATAAACGGCAGGATCAATCCCAGCCAGTACGCGCCGATGCGAATCGGTTCGGGAGCTTCAAAGATGACGATGCCCATGCCGATGGCGGCGTAGATCGGCAGAATGCCGACCAGCGCGACGGCCGATGTTGCTTTTGATTTCAACGCCTGCACCGCCACATCAAGCAGGCTCATGCGGACTCCGGCCAACAGGCCATAGAAATAGAGGCTCGGCAAACAGACTCCGGTCGCGGCGATCAGCCCGAAGGCATATGCGGCGGTCAAATTTAACACCGAGCCATCCCACCAATGAGTCGCCATCCCCGGAGCCGGTCGAAACGTCACCAGCGAATCAGTCGTTCCTCGCAGCTTGTGCATGATCGACTCCAACTCTGGCCAGACGTGTGACGACGTCAGCACCAACGACATCGCCACACCGAAGAACACAAAGCCGATCAGCGAGATCGCCAAAAACTTTGGCAGCAGGATCGGCTGGAGACTCGGATCGCGAATCAGTCGGTCGAGTGTGTCACGTCGTTTCAGAATCAGTTCGACCAATCCCAGGACGCCGAGGTTGGCAGGCCGCTCGTCAATGTCCGCCGTAATCGCCGAGTTGTCGGGTTCCAACAGCGGCAAGTCTTCGTTCGCCGAGTGACTGGTTGGAGTCTGCGGCAACTGAGAAATGAACCTCTCGGCCTTCGAGAGTGTGTCGGTCGCCATGAGGAATCTCCTTGTACTGATCTTGGTGAGCCGGGCGGCGTCAGCCCCCGGACGTCTCAAATCTCAAATTTGAAATC
>SYJG01000394.1 GCA_005798445.1 Planctomyces sp. | reverse complement strand
CGTTCGGTGACGGAGACCAGCATGATGTTCATGATCCCGACGCCTCCGACGATCAGCGAAATACCTGCGATCGCGGAGAGCATTAGCGTGAGCGTGCCTGTCACCACACCAAAGATGTTGGCGATTTCGGTCGTGTTCTGGACGACGTAATCGCGTGGCTCGCCAGGTTGAATGCGATGTCGCTCGGCCAGCAGTTGGTCGATTTCGTTCTGAGCTTCGGACATCAACAGTGTCGAACGAGCCGACGCCATGATCGCGTTGACGTTGTCGAATTCGGAACCGCTCAGCCGCTTGCGAACCGTCGTGAACGGCATCAGAACGATGTTGTCCTGATCCTGGCCGACCATGTTGGCCCCCTTCTTTTCCAGCACGCCGATCACTCGGAACGGGATGTTCTTGATGCGGATGTTCTCGCCGATGGGATTGGTCGTTTGAAACAGTTTGGCGACCAAGGTGTATCCGATGACGCAGACTTTGTTCGCGCTGGCGATGTCGCGTTGCGTGAAAAACTCACCTCGGCGGAGCGGCCAGTTGCGAACCATCAGATAATCGCTGCCGACCCCCTGCATGTCCTGCGGGCTGAAGTTGGAGTTTCCGTAAATGACCTTCGCAGCGGCCCCGACGATCGGAGATGTTGCGAGAATCGACGGACAATCCTCCGAGATCGCCGCAGAATCGCGAGCGGTCAACGTGACGGTCGCCTGCGAAAGGCCCTCGCGCCGCCGGTTGCCCGGAAAGATCACGATGACATTCGTGCCAATGGCCTCGAACTGACCCTGCACCAGCGAGCTGGCACTCTGGCCGAGCGACACCATCGTCGTCACGGCCGCGATTCCGATCACAACGCCCAAGACGGTCAAACTCGCTCGCATCTTGTTCTTGGCAAGTGCTCGCAACGCGATCCGGAGGGTGAGGAGCAGGCTCATTGGTCTGAATCAGTTTCTATCGTGTTGTTGCATTGCCAGACGACGGATGGTCGGAAAAAGGTCGTTGGTTATTGGTCATTGATCAGTGGTCATTTCCTAACCCCAAATAATCAATGACCAACGACCAATAGCCAACGATCAATACTAGCTTCTTGGGCGTCACCTTGGCGGACCAACCGGCGTTGCCTGCACTCCGGTGACCAACACATCACTCTTGTTGAGCGTTCCCGAAACCATCTCGGTGAATTGGCTGTCGCTGAGGCCGGTCGTGACTTCCACGGCTCGCAGCAGGTTGCCTTCCGCAACCCAGACGTGCCGGCGGTGGCGATCTTTCCGAAGCTGCGCACGTTCTTGAGCCGACAGCGACTTCTCCGACTGCTGCGACTCGTCCTGTTCGTCGTTGGGATTCGCCTGGTCCTGGCCTTCGAGAATGGGAATGTCGGCGGGCCGAACTTGCTTGGCGTTGGGATAGAACCGCAACGCCGCGTTGGGAATCTTGACCACCTCGTCGCGATGATCGACTTGAAACGAGAGACTCGCGGTCATGAAGGGGAGCAGATCCAAGTCCGGGTTCTCGGCCGAGACCACGACCGGATAGGTCACGACGTTCTGAGTCGTTGTCGCCGCCAGCCGGATCTCCAGAATCGTGCCGTTGAATAATTTCTCCGGATACGCATCGACCGTGAACGTGACCGGATACTTCTTCTGCTTAGCCAACTTGATCCACCCAATGTCCGCCTCATCGACCGACGCTTGAATGTGCATTTCTTTCCGCATGTCGGGAGCGACGATGAAGAGTTCCGGCGTTTGAAACTGAGCGGCCACCGTTTGTCCCGGATCAATTTTCCGTTCGATGACGATGCCATTCACGGGCGAGAGAATCTTGGTGTAATCCAGATTCGCTTGCGAGTTCTCCAACGTGGCCTGGGCTTGAGCCACGGCGGTCTCGGCGACCTTGAGTTGCGCGTCCAACGACAACCGCGAGAACTTGAACTTGTCCATTTCCGCCTGGGCGATGAAGGTCTCGTCTTCTGTCCGCAATGCGATCGCTCGCTTCTCGTCGTTGATCGCCTGCTGCAACTGAGCTTTGACGCGGAACACGTCCGCTTCGCGACTCGCCAGCGAAGCTTCGTCGCGGGAAACATTGGCCTGATACAGGGTCGGGTCGACCGTGGCCAGCAAGTCGCCGACCTTGATCTCTTGATTGAACTCGCAGAAAAGCTCCTTGATCGGCCCCGACACGAACGAGCCAATGACGATTCGCATTTTCGGTTTGACGGTTCCGGTCGAGTTCACGACCGAAATAATGTCACCCTGCTCGACGGTCGCGGTTCGCCACAAAATCTTGTTCCGTTTGGCCCAAGATTCTGCCATCGGTTTGTAGGCGGCGGCGGAGGCACCCGCCAGAATCAGCAGAACAATCAGGATTTTGATGAGCAAGCGCATGGTGGTTGTTAGCGTTCTCAGGCAAGAATTGCGAAACCGAGTCTTCGCAGACCAGTCATTACTCGGCCAGCCGACGGTTCGTTTCGGAGATGGTAATGTCTTTGATTGAAATTCGTGATGTGTGCAAGGTCTACGATTTGGGCGAGGTCAAAGTCGAGGCGCTGAAAAACGCCCATTTGACGATCGAACAAGGCGAATACGTCGCTTTGATCGGCCCCTCAGGGTCCGGCAAGAGCACGCTGATGAACACGTTGGGCTGTTTGGATCGTCCATCGAGCGGCAGCTACAAACTCGCTGGCGAGGAAGTCGCCACGATGTCTGGGAACGAGCGTGCTCGCATTCGCAATCAGCGGATCGGCTTTGTCTTTCAAAACTTCAACTTGCTGGCGCGAACGTCGGCGCTGGAGAACGTCGAGTTGCCGTTGTTGTACTCGCGAGCCATTTCGTCCTCCGAACGGCATCGCCGCGCGATCGCAAAGCTCAAGTTGGTTGGACTTGGCGATCGTCTCGATCATCATCCGACCCAACTTTCCGGTGGGCAACAACAGCGAGTGGCGATCGCGCGGGCACTCGTCAATGAGCCGGCGATCCTGATGGCGGACGAGCCGACGGGGAACCTCGATTCCAAAACCAGCCGTGAGGTCATCGCCTTGTTCCGCGAACTGAACGAGCAATCTGGCATCACGGTCATCTTGGTGACGCACGATCAAAACGTGGCTCGCAACGCCAAACGGATCATCGTGCTGCGAGACGGCGGAGTGGTCTGCGACACCTCTGACTTTCTCCAAGCTACCCAAGCGCTTCAGGCGGAACTTCCGGAGTGACCCGCAAGCAGACCTCAATCGGCAGACGATGAACGATCAGAAGTCTTTGTGAAGCCTCGATCGCGTTGTCAGTCTGGACTCCGGCATGGTTCGCAACTCGCTGATCCTTCTGCTGCCAGTCTGCCTGGCGCTTCCGGCAGATTCTGCGCAAGCCCAGCGCGTGCTGCCGACGCTCTTCCGTGAGCAACGCTCAATCTCCGTTCGAGCCCCCTCGCAGCTTCAGAGGACACCCATCCCGAACTCGCCGCCGCCATCGAGAGTTTCTGATCCGCAGCCAGACTTGGAGTCATTCCATTTGTCGCTCGACGAAGCGATTCGCACGGCGTTGCGAAACACGGAAGTCGTTCGCGTGCTGGCCGGGGTCACGGCCACGACGAGCGGTCGCACGATCTACGACCCAGCCGTCACGAACACGGGCATCGACGAACAGAATGCGTTGTTCGATCCGTCACTCAAGATCGACAATAATTGGAACCGCCTCGACAAGCCGTCGGCCAGTTTTCTTGTTCCGCCTGTTCCGGGGCAGTCCATGATCACTGGATCGCGGAGCGACAACTTCACCACGTCCACCGGTCTGACGAAAACAAACGCCTTGGGAGGCATTTGGGATTTGAACGTTCTCGCAATTCCGTCTCGTTTGCAGCCTGGACCTGACCCGTTTCCACTCAATCCACAGACCAGTTCGTCGACCAGCCTCAAGTACACACAGCCGTTGCTGCAAGGCGGCCGCATCGGAGCGAACCTCGCACCGATTGTGCTGGCTCGCATCGCCACCGAGCAGTCGTATTTTCAGTTCAAAGATTCCATGCAGGAGCAGGTTCGCGGAGTCATCGAAGCCTATTGGTTTCTGGTGGCGGCACGCACGGACGTGTGGGCGCGACGTCAGCAAGTCGAGCAACTGACCGAAGCCTTGAAGCTCATCAATGCTCGCGTCAAAGTGGCCTTCGACAACGCTGCCGACTTGGCTCAAGCCAAATCGCAACTCGCGACCTTCCGAGCGAACCTCGTCACTTCGGAAGCGAATGTGATCCAGCGCGAGGCCGCGTTGCGAAACATCTTGGGTTGGGCACCGTCCGACGGGATGCGACTGATCCCCAACTCGCCACCGAACACTGAGCGGTTTCTTCCCGATTGGTCACAGATCAATGAACTCGCGGGCGAGCGCCGGCCCGACGTGATCGAGCTCAAGCTGATTCTGGAAGCCGACGAGCAACAGTGGCAGATCGCTCGCAACAACGCGTTGCCGCAGCTTGATGCCGTCGGCCTGTATCGCTGGAATGGTCTCGAAGGGACGATGCCCAACGGATCGTCCATCTCATCGAAATCCGGAGCCTTCACCGATTGGACGTTGGGCGTGAATTTCTCGGTGCCGCTGGGACTACGTCAGTCGCGAGCTGCGCTACGCAGTCGCGAGTTGATCATCGCACGCGATCGCGCCAACCTTCAACAAGGATTGCACAACGCTTCGCACTCGCTGGCCACGAGCGTTCGCAGTCTCGATCAGTTGTACGAGCAATACCTTGCCTTCCGAGATCTTCGCCAAGCCGCGCTCGTCAATCTGAATTATCAATCCGCGAAGTACCGCGCGGGGTCAACCGCGCTGATCAACGCCTTACAGGCCCTGGTCGATTGGGGCAATGCCGTCTCTTCGGAAGCGAGCGCACTTACGCAATACAACACGCAACTCGCCACGCTGGAACGTCAGACCGGCACGATTCTCGAAACGCATGGCGTCGTCTTCTACGAAGAAAAGAGCGGCTGGGTCGGCCCGTTGGGACACTTCGTTGAAGACGTCTGTTATCCCAAGGACATGCGCCCGTCTCAGAACTCGGATCGCTACCCGATTTCGGACAAGCCGGCCGAAGACGCTTTCGATTTGCAACCTCCGACCAATCTGCGCGACCGCTTGCCGAACGTCCCTTACGACGACATCAAGCTGCCGCCGCTCGAAGACAGCCCACTCGACGCACCCAAGAAACAAGACCCAAAGCCACCGCCGAAACGCCCCAATCCGGTTCCGCCCGCGCCCGAACCTCCAAAAGAGAAGACTAGGGATCCCTCCACAAGTCGAACGCCCGCGGCCGAGAGAACGATGGTGCAGCAGGCCAAGTCTTGGTTTGGCCGCCGTCGTTCGGCCGAATAGCGCGACGAAGACCTTGCGTGGACGAACGCGAGTCGCGAGAGCGACTCGGCCACGTCGTTCAGTCGCACCGCGACTGAGAGTCCATTTTGCAAGACGCTCAAAAGAGGCGTGTTCAAAACTGGCCCGAAATGCAGGCGAGGGATAGAACATCGCTCGCAATTTGACCGCGGCACGAATCGCGGACTTTCCGGCGAGAATGACACGACCATGTTTCAACGTCCGGTAATACCGAATGCCAAGTCCACTGACGGACTCTTGCCGGCGATACTCGTCGCCGTACTGCTGGCTTTCTGTGGGGTGAGGTCTGCTCGTGCGTCTGACACTCCGTCTGCCGCAGCGGATGCCATCGGATTTCAGAAAGTTGTCACACCGTTCGTGAAGACGCATTGCGTGCGGTGCCACGGCCCGGCGAAGCAGGAGGGTAACTTCCGCGTCGATCAGCATCTGAAGAATGAGTTCGTCGATTGGCCGAACCCAAAGTAGACGGGTCACTCCGTGACCCGAATTTCCGGTCACGGAGTGACCGGTCTACTTTGGCGCGACCGCTCACCAACCACGAACTCGCCGCGCGACTGAGCTACTTCCTCTGGTCGTCGATGCCCGACGATGAACTCAACAAGCTCGCCGATGCCGGCAAGCTGCGAGACTCGAAGGCTTTGACCACTCAGGCCAACCGAATGCTGGTCAATCCGAAATCCGAAGCGTTCGTCCGCAACTTCGCCGACCAATGGCTCGGACTGCGCGAAGTCGGCGCGAATCCGCCCGTCTCCGACTTGTACCCGTAGTACGACCGGCATCTCGAAACGTCAGTCACCGAAGAGTCACAAGCCTTCTTCTCCGAGATCCTCATGCACGATCTGAGTGTGCTGAACTTCGTCGGCTCGGACTTCGTCGTCATCAACGAACGGCTCGCACGGTTCTACGGCATCCCCAACGTGCGCGGCGATCAGTTTCGCCGAGTCCCCGTTCCCGACGGCGTCCATCGCGGCGGCATCGTCACGCAAGCGTCGATGTTGACGATCACGTCGAACGGCACTCGTACCTCGCCGGTCAATCGCGGGACGTGGGTACTGAAGAACGTGCTCGGCATCGATCCCGGCCTGCCGGTCGCAAACGCGGGAGACATCGCTCCGAAAGTCCCCGGCATCGACAGGGCGACGGTGCGGCAACGACTGGAGATTCATCGCACGCTGCCGCAGTGTGCTCGCTGCCACAACAAGATCGACCCGCTGGGCTTTGCCCTGGAAAACTTCAACGCCGACGGCGAGTGGCGCGATCAGGAAGGCTTCGGCTACAAAGGCCGCATCGAGCGGAACGATCCGAAAATCAATGCCGCCTCAAAACTTCCAGATGGCACGGCCATCGACGGTGTCGATGAATTGCAAGTGGTGCTGCGTCAGCGAGAAGACCTGTTCCTCAATTGCCTCGCCAGCAAACTGCTGACGTATGCCCTCGGTCGAGAACTCGGCATCGCCGATCAACCGGCAGTCAAAGCCGCCGTCGCACACACGAAGCAAAACCGATACACGCTGCGGTCGCTCGTGACGTTCATCGTGTTGTCCAACTCATTCCAAACGAAGTAAGGTTTGACAGAATTTCTCGCCACGACCGGCCGCGAAGTCCATTACACTGACTCGCGAAAGTTTTCGTCGGAATTGGAGGTTCTCGATGAGCACCACGTTAGATGCCTTGATGACGCCTGAAGAATTGCTGGCGATGCCCAACGGCGGCCACTGTGAACTCGTGGATGGCGAGATTAAGGAGAAGGACATGGGCGCGGCTCTGTCGGCTTGGGTGGGGATGCGAGTTGCCAGACGCTTAGACGAGTACGCGGAACTGCGAGGCGGCTATGCCTTTGGTGACGCCGCCAGCTACCGGTGCTACGACGACCCCAATCGCGTGAGGATTCCCGATGCCTCGTACATTCGTCCTGGCCGGCTGGAGGGAGGCAAGATTCCGTTGGGCTATCTCACCGTCCCACCCGACTTGGCTGTCGAAGTGGTTTCTCCCTCCGATCACTACACCGATGTTGAAGACAAAGCCGAGGAATATTTGGCGGCCGGTGTCGCCGTGGTATGGGTCATCAATCCCACGAACCGCAGCGTCCGCATCTTTCGGCAAGATGCGCGGCCGGAGCAGATTGGTCCGAACGATGAGCTGACGGCGGAAGCGATCATGCCCGGATTTCGGTGCCGTGTGGGCGATCTGTTTCCCAACTCGACTTCCCCAAGTCCGACCAGGACCTGATCCGTGTTTGGTGCCTGTCCGCGATTGTCCGCCAAAGACGTGAGACCAACCATGCTGAATCAACGCCTCGACCGTCGCCTTGTTCTGCGAGGACTTGGAACTCTGCTTTCGCTGCCGTTGCTGGACGCGATGTTGCCGCGTGGGTGGGCCGCGCCGTCGCAGTACAAGCCGCTCGACAAGTCGATGGAGACGCATCCGCGGATGTTTTGTTGTTACGTCCCCAACGGCGTCAACATCCTGGAATGGATGCCCAGCGACAAAGGCCGCGACTACACGTTGTCGCCAACGCTCGAAGTCTTGAAGGAACATCGCGCCGACTTCTCGGTACTGACGGGGCTTGGACATCCTGCCTCGCAAGGCGGACACAGCGGTGCGGACACATGGCTGACCGGTGCCGATCTTCAGGCGACTCCCGGTGCGGACTACACGAATCAAGTTTCGGCCGATCAAATCGTCGCCGAGCTGCACGGCAAGCAGACTCGGTTTCCGTCATTGCAGTTGTCAGACGCCAGCGGAACCGGATCGGCCGGGCATTCGCACACGCTGTCGTTCGATCGCAGCGGCACGCCGATGCCTTCGGAGAATTCTCCGAAACGGCTCTTTGAAAGATTGTTCGTACCCGACAGCGCGGCCGATCGCGCGGCGACACTGCGACGGTACGCCGAACGGAAGTCGATCCTCGACAGCGTGCGGGGTGAGGCGAAGTCGCTCAACGACAAGCTTGGCAAGCAGGATCAGAAGAAGCTCGATGAGTATCTGACGTCCGTCCGCGAAACCGAGCAGCGGGTGGGACGGCTCGAAGCGTGGGTTGATGTGCCGAAGCCGCAGGTCGATGCCAAAAACTTGCAACTCGGCAGTCAGCCGCAGAACGCTCACGATCGGCCGATGTGGTTGGACGTGATGCTCGAAGTCTCGTACCTCGCGTTCCTGACTGACACGACCCGAGTCATCACCTTCGAGTGGTCGCGCGAAGCGGGCGGCTACGGCGGGGGTGGCGAGAACCATCACGAGCTGTCGCATCACGGCGGCGACAAAGAGATGCTCAAGAAGCTGGGGATCATCGACCGCTTCCACCTCGAACGGCTCGGCCGATTTCTGACGTTCCTCAAGGTAACGGCTGAGGGAGACGGCAACATGCTCGACAACACGCTGGTGATGTTCGGCTCCGGCATGAATTCCGGCGCGGGAGGCGATCACTCGCCGAAGAACCTGCCGCTGCTCGTGGCAGGCGGTCACAAGCTGGGCCTGAAGCACGGCCAGCACCTCGGATGGGAGCCGAACAGCCACCCGCCGCTGTCGAATGTGCTGTTGACGTTGATTCAGAAAATGGGGGTCGAGTCCGACAAGTTCCGAGACTCGACCGGAACGCTCAACGGACTAGCGTAGCTCGATCTGTCCGGCCGTTGGCTGTCGGCCGAAAGCCGTTGGCCGTGATACCGTTTTTTCGAAACGAGAAAACGGTATTACCCGCCGCGGCGGGTCGGCCATCGGCTCACGGCTTTCGGCAGGTCAGGGCTTCGCTTCAGAGCCGAGCGACTTCAGATACGCCAGCAAGTCGGCCAGCGCGGCGGGCGGCACGTCTTTCTCGAAGCCTTCGGGCATCAGCGATTTGCCGTTCGAGACGATCGTCTCGATGTTGCTCCGCAGCACGACGTCTTCTTTGGCTTCGGCTCGCCGCAGCGTGACGCTGGCCGCGGTGTCGCCGACCAACAAACCGTTGAGCACCTTGCCGTCCTGCGTCTCGACGACGTAGGTCGCGAAGTTCGGCTGAGCCTCACGGTTCGGATCGAGGATCGCGATCAGCAAATCGGCGACTGACTTATTCGCGACGCTCTGCAAGTTCGGGCCGACGACGTGGCCCACTCCGGCAATCTGATGGCAGTTCGCGCACTTCTGCTGGAAAAGCAGCTTGCCTTTGGCGATGTCACCGGGGGATTCCAGTGCGGGTTGATAGTCGGCGATGACTTTGGCTCGGTTAGCATCGACGTCGCCGGCGAGCAACTTCTTGGCGCGATCACGCAGCTCTGACTTCGGATGATTCAGCAACAAATCTTTCTTGTCCCGTTCGATCTCGCCGCGCAACACCGTGCCGGCTTGCAGAGCGTCAAGCAGCGATCCGACTCGATCGGTGGAACGGAGCAACGCATCGACCACCTCGCGGCGCAAACCTGGCGAGTGACTTCGCCAGCCAGCCAACAGCAAACTCGGTACCTCGGCATGTCCCAATTGACCCAGCGAGTTCGCTGCCGCGATCTGCAATTGCGGATCGACTTGCGGGTTGAGTAGTTCGCTCAGTGACTGGCGGCACGAGGCGCAATCGAGGAATGCCAGCACTCGGACGGCGGCGACTCGTTCGGCGATGGGACGCTCGGCATCCTTCGCGGCGGTCAGCGACCTGCTCGTGAAGAGAGCCAATGCCTGTCGAAGTTGGCTGTCGGATTGAGCCGCGTCCAGCAAGCGTTCGACGGTCATACCTCTGCGTCGTAAGCCGTCACCCAGCGCGATCAAGATCGCCGACCGAGCAGCCGATGCCAGTTGTTCGTTGACGACGATCTTCAAGACGCTCCCACCCGCAGCAGGATTCGCGTCGGTGCCGAGCATTCGTGCGAGTTCCGAGTACCAACCGGAAGCATGTGGCTGCTTCGCGAATTCCGCATCGGAGGCAAGCGTTTCGAGAAACGCCGTCGCTTTGCCATTCAGCGAGGTCATCATCGCCGTGCGGATGTCGCCGATGTTGCGCGGATCGCGAGCCAATCGGCTGAGCGTTGCGATCGCCAAATCATTCGGCATCTCGCCGGCCGAGAACGCCAGTTGCCAGCGGACAAGATCGCTGTCGTCGGTCGCCCGCTCGGCAGCGGCCTCGGCGAGTTCGCGATCCTGAGCAAACAACGGTTCGGCCAGTCGTAGGACGTGTGTTCGCAGACGCGGTTCGGCATGCTTGAGATTGACCATCAGCACGTCCGACTTCATCGCGTTGAGTCCAGCGAGTGTGTAGAGGCAGTGCAATCTCGCGAGCGGCGAACGATTCAGCCCGGCCATACGACGCAGCGAATGGACGACCGAGAGGTCTCCGCGCTCGACGAACAGCCGTTGAGCCGTCTCGCGGTTCCACGAATTCGGCGACCAGAACTGCTTGATGAGCTGATCCGGCGGCAGGTTTCCGATCGGCTCGACTTTCATCCGTTGCCCGTCGGGGCCGACGAGTCGCCAAATGCGTCCGCGATCGTGGCCGCTTTCGAGATCGACCATCGCTTTGATGTCTTCGGGGATCGAGGCTGGATGCTCGATCGTCTCGCGGTACATGTCGAGCACGAAGAGCGTCCCGTCCGGAGCGTTGACGAAGTTGACCGGCCGGAACCAGTTGTCGGTCGAGGAGACAAACTCGGTCATCTCGTCCGCCCGTTTGGCGACGAAGCTCGGCCCGTTTGGCGTCATGATCTTGCGATGGATCAGATTCGCGCCGACGTCGCCGATGAAAGCGTTGCCACGAAACTCTTCGGGGTACGCTCCGCCACGATAGATCGTCACGCCGGTCGCCGAGGTGAAGAAGCCGGCCGCCACTTTCTCGCTTTGCGGCAGCCCCGCGAACTTCGGGTCCGCGTTTCGCCGAGCCGTGCGGACTATTCGCCATGGCTCCGGCGGGCTGCGTCGAAAGACCGGAGCCGCCGCCCCCTCAGCCCCGATGCTGCGGATGACGCCGCTCGCCACGAACGACGGGTTGCGATTCAGATACCGACGCGGCAGCACGACATGCTCGATGTGATTGCTGTTGTTGCAGACGAAGCGGTTCCCCCAATCGTCGGTCGAATGCCCGAACTGCTCGCCGCCGCTGAGCAGTTGAATGGACTTCGCGACGTCGTCCGCCGTCGCGTCTGAAATCATCACACGCGGATCGAACGCAAAATCGCTGGTTCCCGACATCACCGGCTTGCCATCGCGAGTCAACACATTCGGATTCCTCCCAGCGGCGACGAGAATGCGATTCTCCAAGCCCCACTTCATGTTGTTGGCCAGCGACTGCACGTTGTCCTTGCCGAAGCCTGTGAGCACGATCTTGTGAATGTCCGCCTTGCCGTCGCCATCGGTGTCCTTGAAGTACCAGAGGTGCGGATGTCCGATGACGAACACGCCGCCGTCGTAGCAGCAGACGGACAAGGCCCACTCGAAGTTGTCGGCGAAGACCGTGCTCTTCTCGAACTTGCCGTCGCCGTCGGTGTCTTCGAGCAACCGGATGATGCCGTCGTTCTTCTTGCCGCCACCTTTGGGATGCAGCTTGGTCGGCTCGGCCGAGTACGGGTATCCGTGGAACTCGGCGACGTACATCCTCCCGAACTCGTCGAAGCAGGCATCGACCGGATCGCCAACCAGCGGCTCACCGGCGACGAGTTCCAGCTTGAAGCCCCGCTCGATTCGAAACGTCTTGATCGCGTCTTTGGTCTCCGTCGCCGGAATGCGCGGCATCAGATCCTTGAGCGACTTGCCCTGTTCGAGCGGCGACGGCTTGTCCTGAGCGAGACTGCTGAGGCCGCAAATGCCAAGAAGCAACATCCCACAGACGCTCAATCCACCGAGGGACCGATACACGACTCGCATCACGAGGCCTCATCGAAAGTGTGAGTTGATCAAAGTGAAACACGCCTCAGATTTTTCGCCCTTCATTTTTTGCCGCCCCTAGAGCACTGGGCAGGGCGGCGGAAAATGTGAGGCGAAAAATGGAGGCAGGAATTTGGCCGAACTCAGAAGACGACCTTGGTCGCTGGGAAGATCGGTCCCTCAAGGCACGTTCGGCGATAGTCCCACTCGCCATCGTCTTGTTGAATCTTGGCGACGCAACTGAAGCAGATGCCGATGCCGCAGGCCATCGGTGTCTCTAGCGACAGCCAGCACGAGACGTTGGCCGCCGTCGCAATCTTTTGGACCGCGTGCATCATCGGCTCCGGCCCACAGCAGTAGATCAAGTCCGGCGGACAATCAGAGGCCAGCGACTGCTTGAGCAACTCGGTGACGAAGCCGTGATGACCTCGGCTGCCGTCGTCGGTCGCCAGCCGCAGGTCGAGTCCGTCGATCGCGAATTGATCCAACCCCGCGAGGTAATCGGCTGAGCGTGCCCCGTAGCACAACGAGACTTTCACCGGTGCTCGGCGCGGGTCTCCCGACCCCGCCGCGTGGTTGGCCCGAAGGTCTCCAGAATTCGATGGCGCATCGGGAGACCGTCGGGCGGCCGAGGCGGCGGGGTCAGGAGACCCGCGCCGAGCGCGAGCCGGCGATCCGTAGCGTCGCGACGTCAGCAATTCGCGCGCGACCGCCAGGAACGGTGTCTGTCCGATACCGCCGGCCACGCACATCAAGTGTTTCGTTTCCGCCGGCACAATCGGGAATCCATTGCCGAGCGGGCCCCAAACGGAAACTTCGTCGCCGACTTTCCAACTCGGCATCAGCCCCGTGAGTTTGCCGACCGTCACATAGCCGAAATCAAAACCAACTGGCTGGCTGTGCTCATCGTCGTATGTGTCGAACAGCGCGAACGGTCGGCCAAGCAGCGGGTCACTCCCGCGAGCCGGGCGGACCATGAAGAACTGGCCGGGGACGATGCGGCGGGCAATCTCCGGACAGTGCAGGCGCAGTCGAAACGTGTTGCGAGCCATCTGCTCCTGCTCAACCACATGAGCGGTCGCTTGAGAGGCAGGACACAGCGGAAAAGCAGGTTGAGTCATGCGGTATTGAGTACTGAGAACCGCACGAGATTGCCAGTCTCGCCAATCCGAACCAGCACGACGCGCGAGCGAGTGGTCGCTTGTCGGGAACCACTCGCTCGCGCGTCGTGCTGGCTACGCTTTCGGCACACGTTCCAAAATCGACCACAGCCGAGATTCGAGCATCGGTGCGCCGCGAATGATCTCGGTCCCGATCTGCACGGCCCACAGCGGTCGGTCGCCGAATGCCGTCGCGTGAATTTTCACGAGATCTTTGTGTGTCGTCAGCAGCAGATCGGCATTCGTGGACTTCGCCTGCTCGCCGAGCCGTGCGAAATCGTCGGTCGCAAAGTGATGGTGATCGGGAAACGACTCGAAGCCCACGACCTCCGAGCCAAGTTGCCGCAGCGTCCGCTCAAAGGAGTCCGGGTTTCCAATGCCGCAGAAACCGAAGACTCGTTGGCCGGAAACCTCCGACAGCAGCTTCGTCTGACCGGCACTGTTGATGAGTTGGCTCGGCCGAAACGAGACCTCGATCACCGTGCCGATGTGATTGCGGCGAACCAACTCCGCACGGATCGCGGTGAGTTCCTCCGCCGAGACCTGATCGGTGCGTGTGACGATCACCAAGTCCGCACGTTCGATGTTCGCAATCGGCTCGCGCAACATGCCTCGTGGCAGACAATGTCCGTAGCCCCACGGATTCATGGCGTCGACCAGCACGATGTCGAGATCGCGATGCACTCGGCGATGCTGAAAGGCGTCGTCGAGAATCAGCAAATTGCAGCCGTCTACAACGGCTCGTTTCGCCGAAAGGATTCGGTCCGGGTTGAGCCACTGCGGCACCCCCGGACAAAGCTGATCGAGCACGAGCTTTTCGTCATTGGCCTGTGAGTCGAGCGACTTGTAACCCCGACTCAGCAAACCGACCTTCGCACCGGCGTCGCGAAACCAATTCGCCAAGAACGCGACGATCGGCGTCTTACCGGTCCCGCCGGTCGTGAGATTGCCGACGCTGATGACCGGCACGCCCACTTCAAATGGCTCGCGCAGCCGAAAGTCAAACGCCACGTTCTTGCAAACGACTCTGATGCGATACGGCCACTGCGCCGACCACAACCCCGCGCGCAACAGACTCGCCGCGAGACCGCCTCTCCGGCCAGACATCACTTCGCGGGCGAACTGCTCCATCGTCACGTCAGATTCCTCAGACCCCTGGCCGCTCCAAAAATTATTTGGGGCGAGAGCGAATCAAATGATCGTATTCCGCGTGGGTCCCGATCCAAACCCACACGAAGTCCGTTCCTTCGTCAACGGCTAAGGGGCCAAGTGTCAGTCAAAGGTAGTCACCCGCGTGTCAGTCAACGGTAGTCAGTGGTAGAAGGAGATTCTTTCAAGGGCAATGGAGATGGTTCAAAAAGTCGGTGGAGAATGTTCGTCGCGGAATGGTGTCGCAGGT
>SYJG01000393.1 GCA_005798445.1 Planctomyces sp. | reverse complement strand
GTTCATGTCCATGTCATTGGCCAGAACTTTGGGCTTCCCCTCGGCCGACGTATCCAGCACGTCGTCAAACAGCGAATACGAATCGGGCTGCGTCATGGGGGCGGGAAACGTCATCAGCACCCGCGTTTCCAGCGGCTCAATACAACCGGGAAGCTGACGCCGCCCCGCTCGCCGAGCCTTCCTGCCCCCCCCAATTTGCCAGCACAAGCCGAGAGCAAACGCCCACGAAGAGACCGCAACCAAGTCGCGCGCAGCATGACACACCTCAAATGTGGTCTAAGACCCGTGTGATGAGAACGGCCTCGCCGAGAACCGGCGGATGAACCAGAGCGGTGAACAACGAACACTTCAATGTGTTCCGATAACGAGAGGAGTCCACTCACCGCACTGAACTGATGAGGCAACAACTTGCCAAGCGAAATGCAAACATGCAAGCGTGCCGAGGAAAGATTTTCTACAGATTTCACAAATCGGAAAAACTTTTGCGAGGCAGGTCGCTCCGCCATCACGCTCCGAGTTAGGTCCAATCGAAGTGCGATTCAGGTGATGGGAAGGTGACGGCACGGATTTCGTCGAGCTGATGCTCTCGTTACCCGACTTCGTATTCCACCCCCAGCCAGGCGAAGGGGCGGATGCGGCGGCTCAGAAAATCGTATTCGCTGATGAGCGTGTAGCTGTCTGTGATGGCCAGGTCTTCGGTGAGCACCGTGGCTGAATCTGTCTCCAGGATTCCGGACCCGGTGCGCGGGGCGAGCACATCATTCCCGGTCCCGCCATCGAGCGTGTCGCTGCCGGACCCGCCGACCAGCGTGTCATTTCCGTTCTGACCGAGCAGTGAATCGTTCCCCTCACCGCCGCTGAGCTGATCGTTCCCGGTTCCGGCCTGCAAGACGTCGTTGCCAAGCTGGCCGAACAACACATCATCGCCGTCGCCACCATCGAGACTGTCCACACCGCTGCCGCCAAGCAGCAGGTCATTGCCAGTGCCGGCCACGAGTCGATCAAGGCCGTCGCCGCCGTCCAGCACGTCGTCGCCACGACCACTCGTCAGAGTGTCGTTGCCATCTCCACCAATCAGCGTCACCGACGCCAACACTGCTGACGCATCCAGCGAATCGTTCCCCGCACTGCCATTGAGCAACAGCGGAACGGAACCCGCAGCGCCGGAGAACGTGTCGACCATCGAACCACCGACGAAGTGTTCGAAGGAATCCCACTTGAGGATTCTCGCCGCCGTTGGTGACGACAGGACTTTGTACTGTTTGCCGGCCAAGTCCCAGGTCGCGTTGACGTTCAAGCCGTTGAGCGTGTCGCTGCCGGAACCGCCGATCAGCGACTCGACCGTCAGGAACGATCCGCCCAATCCGCCGAAGGCGGACTCGCGACCAGAGAACCCCGTCGTTGAACTGCTCGTCAGTAACACGGAGCGGCTCACCGACGAATTCGAAAAATCCAGGACGTCCAGGCCGGCACCACCATCGAGCACCCCGTCGAAGTGCCCACCGTCCCCAACCACGAACGCATCGTTTCCGGCCGCACCCGCGAGCGTCTCGAATCCGAGGATCGTCAACCCATTCAACATCACGGCTCCGGGCAATGTCAGTTGAAACACGTCACTGTTTGGTGTGCCGATCAGCGAATCGGTCGTACTTGTCCCCAGCAGCGTTTCGATCTCGGCGATGGCCTTCATCGTGGCGAGAGTCATCGCGAACGAACCGGTGGCGCGCAGCGTGTCCGTGCCCTCTCCGCCGTTGAGCGAAGCGCCGATGACAAGATCGTCGAGGACATCATCCCCCGTGCCACCGCGCAACGAATCGTTGCCACCGCGGCCGATAAGCAAGTCGTTCCCAGCGCCGCCGTCGAGACTGTCGACCACGGAGCCGCCTGTCAGCGTGTCGTTGCCACTGTCGCCGATCAGTGTCGTCTGCCCCGTGAACGCCGCCGCGTCGATCACGTTCGCCGAGACGCCTCCCGACAAGAGCGCCTTTTCGACAGTGACCAAGGTGTCCTCGAAAACTCCGCCGAAGGAGAGCGATGAGTTTGTCAGCGTCATGTCCGAGTCACGGGTCTCGGTCACGCAGTCAAGCCCCGCGCCGCCGGTCAGCACATCACGTCCCACCCCACCCCACCGATGAGCGTGTCATTGCCGTCACCTCCGTTGAGCGTGTCGTCTCCATCGCCGCCAATCAGCAGTTCGTTGCCGCCGTTGCCGGTCAGTTGATCCGATCCACGTCCGCCTCGGACGGCCGTGATGCCTGCCAAGGAACTGACACCCGTTCCACTCAGCCCTTTCAAATTCACGCTGACGGGAGAGTCGAACGCCGAGTAATCCAGACAGTTCCGACCGCCACCCCCTTCGATCCGCGCGACAGAACTGCTCGGCAGAATCGCGAACGTGTCGTCGCCGCTGCCGCCGCGCACGGTCTCGATGTCCGAGAACGTCAGCCCCGCCACTTCGCCACCGTTCGTGCGTGAGAGCGTCCACATCGTCGAGACACCGGCCAAGCTCGGTACGATCAGCGAGTCGTTGCCGTTTCCGCCGGACAAGACCTCGAAACTCAGAAACGATCCCGAGACGCCGAAGACGCTCACGCCCATCGCGCCCACCGAGAATGCTTCGTTCGTCGCATTGTCTCCTTGCAGCCGATCGTTGCCGCCGCCGCCGGAGACGAACTCGAACGCTTGCAGTGTCGAGCCATAGGCCGTGACGGTGCCCTTCGAACTGACTCCAAATTGATCGTCTTCCGCTCCACCGGTCACGGTGTCTTGTCCCAAGCCCCCTTGCACCTTCTCGAAACCTTGAAAGACTTGACCGGCCACCAGTACTCCGTTTGCTGTCACGATGATGAGGTCCGCGCCACTGGTCCCGGCGAGCACGTCGGACGCGCCGGCCCCTTGAACCACTTCCACACTTTTGTGTGTTGTGCTGGCACCGCTCGTGCCGAGCGTCCACGTTCCGAGAACTCGGATCACATCGTTGCCGTCACCGCCGTCGAACTGATTTCCGCCGATCGTGTCATCGAACAGGTCATTCCCCGTTCCGCCCGCCAGCACGTCGTTGCCTGGCCCTCCCATCAGCAAGTCCTCTCCCAAGCCCCCTTCGAGGCTGTCGGAGGCGGAACCGCCGATCAACGTGTCATTGCCGTCGCCACCTAGCAGCGTGATTGCCGTTGTCATTGTCGACGCATCCACCGCATCGTGCCCCGCGCCGCCATTGAGCGTCAGCACCGACGTCGCCCGCACGTTCGTAAACGTATCGCTTCCGGCACCCCCCATCAGAGACTCGAACGAGTGCCATTTCACAGACCGATTATTTGCCGAATCAGTCACTTGATTCCCGAAGACGTCCCAGCTCATCGCGACATCATTGCCGACCAGCATGTCCGGCCGAGCGCTGCCGAACAACAAGTCGATCCCCCGAAAACCGCGCGGCAACGATGCCTCTTGACCTGCGAACCCAGTGCTGCTGCTGGAGGTCAATGTGACGGCGCGACCGCTCGCGAACTGCGACCAATCCAACGAGTCGCTTCCGCTCGCGCCGTCAATCACACCGTCAAACTTGACGCCCCGTGCCAGCACGAACGCATCTTCGCTGTTGCCGCCCGTGAGTGACTCGAAACCCGCAAACTGAAGCGGAGCAATCGACGGACTTCCCGTGACCGAACCGACCGTCGAACCGGTGAGTCTCCAAACCATCGTTCCATTCAGAATGCGCAGTGCGTCGACCGCCATCACATCGTCATTCACGCCACCATCCAATTCCCGAGCCATCGCAGCGTCCGCCGTCAGCATCGTCACGACGTCAGCGAATCGCGACCCGCGAAATTGTTCGATCTCCGCACCCAGCGTCAGCCGATGATTGGGCCTCGCGGTTTGCTGAGTGATTCGGCTCAAATCCAGACTCACTCCGCCGCCGGCCAACGAATAGTCGAGCGAGTCAAAACCAGCACCTGCCTCTTCGACCAAGATGTCTGTGCCACTGGCGATCAGCCGATAAACATCGTTGCCGCTGGCTCCGACCAAGCTGTCGTTTCCTGACGCATCGGCCAACGTGTCGTTCCCTTCGCCACCCGTCAGCGTGACCGCCCCCGAGAAACCGCTCGCGTCGAGCAGGTTATTGCCGGCACCGCCAGCCAGCCGCGCGAGTTCGATGCTCTGCAAGGCATCGCCGCCGAACGCGCTGACCAACGTCGCATCGGTCAGTTGAAAATCGATGTCCTCCTGCCCCACCAGCAAATCGGTTCCCATGCCGCCGTCGATGGAATCATCGCCGAGACCAACAATGATCACGTCATCACTGCCTCCACCGCGGATCGTGTCGTCTCCTGCACCACCATCCAACGAGTTCGCCGCGTCATCGCCGATCAGTGTGTCATCGCCAAATCCGCCGCGGATGTCTTCAAACTGCGTGATCTGACCGACAAACGAAGTTTCTGTGAACGACACCAACCCTTCTTGCAGTGAAGCGGAAACGCCCATGGTAAACGCTCCGAAATTCAACCGATCGGTCCCCGCGCCGCCGCTGAGAGACCCGGTCCACCGCGCCGACGGGGAGAGGTGAAAGACGTCACTCCCTTCACTGCCGGTCAACGACTCGATGCCTGAGAAGCGAATCAGTCCCGTCGATGTGCCGCGCACCTGTCCGGCCCCCTCGCCGGTCACCGACCAATTCCAGATGCCCGAACCCGCCGCGTTCAGCAAGGTCAGCCGATCCGCATTCGAGTGCTCGCCGTCGAACTCCAGCACGCCCCCTTTCGGCACCGGTGTCCCGGCCGAGAAGTCGAGGCTCAGTTGCAACGACTGACCCACGTCAGGACTGATGATCAACGTGTCGAACGCGGAAATCGTCGTCTGTGTCCCAACAATCGGAGTGGTGGAACTCGCAGTGGCGAACAGCGCGACCGAACTCGCCCCCGTGCGACGCAGCATGACGTCGCCGCTCGCGCGCAATTCGACGCGACGGCCCGGTTGAATGTCGTATGTGCTGACGACTTGTTGGTACTCGCCCCAAGTGCTGTGAAACAACACCTGAGTTCCATCCGATGAAGCATTGACGAACGGCTGAGCGATGTAGCTGTCGCCAAACTGCGAACGATGCTTCGCCAACACGACCGCACCGTCCAGTCCGGCCGGTTGTTCCAAGTTGATGGCGACAATCGCTCCTTGATAAGCCGGAGACAACGCCGTGATGTGGCCGGTCCCGCTGTAGTACGAAGCAAACACATATCCTGGATTCTGCGTGTTCGTCGCGGTGAAGTGACTGACCGTTTCGCGGCCGGGCAGAAAGTTCTCTAACGCCGGATTCGTCAGCGACGAAAACATGTTCGTCAGTGGATCGAACCGCATCACTTGTCCGATGGTCTTCACACCGGCGAGATACTCGATATTGGGACCGACGAGATTGTCCTTGCTCCACGTTCCAGGCTGACCAACCACATACGTCTTGCCACTGGCTCCTTGCGCGAACACGGGATGATGCCAGCGCATTGGGAAGAAGCCGTTGAGTCGCACGTCGTCACGGCGCAATTCGAGAATCTCACCGTCCGGCTTGGGTGTCACCGGCATTGTGTGTGGACGAATCGTGCCCCCTTGCAAATCGACATCCAGCAAACGAAATCCCGCGCCAGTGGCAGTCTGGTAACTGACCATGATCGAACGGCCATCCGGCGCGAAGTAGAAGTCATCCACGTTTTGCGGAGTGCTTCCGAACGGAAAACCTGGCGATCCGTCCGGCGCAGTCAACGGAAAACTGGCCACAACCGGATCGGCCCATTGATCAGGGCTTTCCAGTGGAGCGACGTCCAAATCGACGACGTAGGCATTCACCACAGACCGATCAAAGCCTCCTGGCTGCCTCGTGTCGCGCGGATTGCCGACCAGCAACGTGTAGTTGTGCCCGTTCTCCGAATTGAAGAACAACGACGTCTTGGAGGTGAAAATCAACCCTCCCGCCTGCAATGGATCGAATGAGGTCAACACCAGCGTCTGCGAAGCGTGTTGATAGACCGGTTGAATTCCACCGGAATCATTCGCACTGTCGTCCGACGTCAGATACCGATATTTCTTGACCCCGGAAAATTCGCCGTTCGGTCCAACTCCAGAAACAAATCCGTATTCGATGTTGGGTTCGGCCGGATTCAGACTCCACCGCCAGTTGCGACTCGGAATCGTCGGTGTCATCGGCGTGATACTCGACGACGAATCGGTCAGTTCGTTCGCATCCAGCAGCAGATTCCAGTTCGTCTGGCCGGCCTCGTTCGGTCCACCCAGCGTCGATGAGAAATTGACGAGGTGGACCAGGTCGCTCGCCACGTTGAAGCTGGGAGTGGTTACATACGGCGTGCGGACCAATCCTCCCCAGACATGCGGCTCGGTCGCTGGATCGCCGAGCCGATTCGCGGTGAGCACCTCGGTCCCCGGATCGCCACCCAGCCGAGTGATCGTGCCGTGTTTCGCTTCCATCCACTCACCCCAACTCGGAGCAAGGTTCGGATCGACGGGCACCGACTGACGGCGCTCGTCCGCCACCAATTGCACCGCTTTGTACCGTGCATCGTCGGAAGCCAAATCGGCCAGAACATCGTCACCTCCGAGCAGCGGATCGCCGGTCGTGTCTGTCAACGACAACAACTCGTCCGACACAAAGAACCAATCCGCTCCACCGCCGCCAGTCAATGTGTTGGCGACAAAATCCTCGAAGACCGTCTGCGGAATGTCCCTAGCCGTCGGACTCGTCCATAAGGCCATCGACCGCAGCGGCGACTCGGAACCCGCTTGCACAATCCACTGCGAATTCGCCGAGTGTGCCGCCGCTTGACCGGCCTGTCGCTGTACGACGATCGTCTCGCTGTCTGGGTCCGCTGTCGCGATGCGCGAAACCACACGGACAACCTCGTTATCAATTCGGGCGAAAAAGCTGGAACCCGATGGCAACTCGGTGCCGTAGGTCGCACGATCAAATGCGCCAGCCATCGACGTCGGAATGATGAACTGAGTCGTCGATGTCTCAATGTCATTCACGACCACCGCACGAGACGGAGCAATCGTTTGACGACGCACCTCATCATTCACGGCCGGTGCGAGCCAACGATCGCGCACATCACTCAAGCCAGCCATCAGACCAGAGTCAAAAGCCACGGTCGCACCGATCAGCAGATCGTTGCCGTTGCCGCCATCGATGTTGTCTCGCCCATAACCACCGACCAACACGTCGGATCCTGTGTCTCCCAGCAGCGAGTCGTTGCCGAGTCCCCCCAGTATCAGATCATCGCCGTCACCGCCATTCAGACGATCTTCACCGACGCCGCCGAACACGGTGTCGTCACCGGCTCCGGCAACGACGTCGTCGTTGCCATCACCCACAGTCACCCCATCGTCGCCCGCGCCGGCATCGATCCATTCGTTGAATGAACCGCCCAGCACACGATCATCGCCGTCCAAAGTGGTGACGATGACTCCGAAGTCGCTCGGCGTGCCAAGGTTTTTTGCCTCGTCGAGCGTCGTAGGTACCGGCCGTTGATCTCCGGCCGTGATGGCCCGTTGCAGTCCAAAGCCACTCGTGACGCCGGTCAAATCGACGAGGTTCGCAAAGTTGTCGCCGACAACCACGATCCGTGCGATCAAATTCGCCGGCAGGTTCGCGAGAATCTGTTGCGAGCTGTCCTGCCGGACGATCGCCGTCGATCCGTCGATTGTGACTCGCAGAGCATCGAAGGACGTTTCGTCCGAGGAACTCACAACTTGGCTGGCCACGGTCAACGTCGAATCCGAAGACTCGCTCAACTCAATCAGCAGCACTCCAGGTGATTGCAAGTCGCCCGTGAACGAGACCGTGCTCGGCAACGCACGAGTTTCCAAAAGTTCCAGCGCCCGTGCTGGACAATGTCGGGTCCGATTCTTCCGGTGATAGCGGCCAGAGCGAAAACGCCAAGGAATCTCACGGAGCCAATCGAACAACCGCATGACCGACTCCGCGCGACAACATCATTCCGAGTGAGTTGTTGATCGTGCGCGCGAGTCGAGCCCTCGCAAGACGTCATCCGCCGGTTTTCAACTTCGGTGGATAAAGCCAGGCCGGTTATGTCGGCATCCGCAGCACTCTCCCGACCGCTGTGAATCGCACCTTGGCTACGACGGGCACGTCCGCTCGGATCGACGAACTCCGTCCGCTCGAGCGTCCGGTCGTAGCACCGCCGACTCTCACGCCGACCATTCTGATCCTGTCAGATCGCTCGGCATTACGGACTTGCACGCCACATGTCGTTCCGCTGGCTGAAGCTGTTTTCCGGTACGTTTGCCGTGCTGAGTTCCGGGTTCGTCGTGTTCGTGATGTTCGTCTGGCCGTTCATCGACGGCTGGATTCGCAAGCGAAGGCCGGCGGGCTCGGCACGGAGCGTCAGTGATGGCTCCCGATTACGCCCACTGGCACGGCATGTTTGAAGTCGCCGAGCGGTTCTACATGAAACTGATCCCGCAGGCTCGCGAGATCACCAAGCACGCGGCAGAATCTGGGAAGGGGGAACAAGTGGCGGCCGTCAATTCGGTCATCGATGAAATCCTCGCTCGACCCGAACACAAGTGGCAGGACTCCGGAACGAAGCCCGCGGCCGACAAACCGGCCGCTTGGTAACGGCAAGGTTGCCATGATTCCACTTCGCATCAATGGCCGCGACGTCTCAGTGACCGAGGGGCAGACGATTCTCGATGCCGCGTCGGCTGCGGGAATTTCGATCCCGACGCTCTGCCATCATCCTGACCTGTCGCCAGTCGGCTCGTGCCGAGTCTGCTTGGTTCATGCGGGGGGCGAGCATCTCGTTCCGGCCTGCAAGACGCTCGCCGAAGCGGGGCAGGTCATCGAGACTGACACGCCGCACATTCGCGAGGCTCGGCGGTTCGTGCTGGAGTTGTTGCTGCAAAACTATCGCGACGACGCCGACCGAACCGAGATCGGTGATTCGAAATTCCTGTCGCTCGTGCGCGAATACGGCGTGCAGCGAGAAGACGTCCTGACCGAGCCGCCCCGGTTCGTGGCCGACAGCGACCCGCATCCGTTCATTCGGGTCGATCTCAACAAGTGCATTCTCTGCACTCGTTGCTTGCGAGCGTGCGACGAAGTGCAGGGCCGCTTCGTCTGGCATCTCGCCGACCGAGGCCATGATGTGCGGCTGGTGGCTGGCACCGGGACGTCGATGCTGGAGGCCGGTTGCGAATCGTGCGGCGCGTGCGTGGCCTACTGCCCAACCGGAGCTCTTGAAGATCGTCTCGTTCCAGCGGATCGTGTGGACGGTGAGCGAGTCACGACCACCTGTGGCTATTGCGGAGTCGGCTGTCAGTTCGACCTCAACGTGCGTGACAACCGCGTGGTCGGGGTCACACCGAATCCCGCCGCACCGGTCAACGGGATGTCGCTGTGCGTGAAGGGACGTTTCGGTTACGGCTATTTGCATCACGCCGATCGGCTGACGTCGCCGCGTGTGCGACGCTATCTGCTGGATGGCTCGCCAAAGCCGGCGTCACTCGACGAGCGGGGCGACTGGGTCGATGTCGATTGGGAAACCGCGTTGCGGGTCGTCGTCGAGCGATTCGCTCGCATTCACGGCGAAAGTGGTCCCGATGCGTTTTCCTTGTTGGCGTCGGCGAAATGCACGAACGAAGAGAACTACCTCGTGCAGAAATTGGCGAGGCAAGTGCTCGGCACGAACAACGTCGATCACTGCGCGCGGCTGTGTCATTCTTCGACCGTCGCCGGCCTGGCGATGAGTTACGGCTCCGGCGCGATGAGCAACTCGATGGACGACGTCGCCGAACAAGCGGCCGCGTACTTCGTCATCGGCTCGAACACCACCGAGCAGCATCCGGTGTTCGGAGCGCGGCTGCGGCAAGCGGTCCATCAACGCGGAGCCAAGTTGTTGATCGCCGATCCGCGGCGGATTGACCTGTGTGATTTCGCGACGATGCACATTCGCCAGCGGCCGGGGACCGACGTCGCACTGCTCAACGGGTTGATGCGGCTGATTCTGGAGCAGGGCGATCACGATGCCGCGTTCATCGCCGCTCGTTGCGAAGGCTTTGACGAGTTCCGCGACTCGCTGAGGACATTCACCCCTGAGTGGGTCTCGCAGACCACCGGCGTGTCGATCGCCGAGTTGTCGCAAGCGGCAGAGTTGCTCGGCCAGAATCACCCGCTCGCAGTCATTTGGGCAATGGGCATCACGCAACACACGACTGGCGTGCTCAACGTGCTGGCGCTGGCGAATCTGCAAATGCTGCTCGGCAACGTGGGGATTCCCGGTGGCGGCGTGAATCCGTTGCGAGGACAGAACAACGTGCAGGGTGCCTGCGACATGGGTGCGCTCCCCAATGTTTTCACCGGCTATCAATCGGTCACGGACACGGCAGCGTTTGCGAAGTTCTCAGCCGCTTGGGCGACTTCACAGGCCAGTTCGCTCGCGCCTCGTTCGGGATTGACTGTGACCGAAATGTTCGACGCCGCCGAGCGCGGCGAGGTGCGTGCGTTGTTCATTCTCGGCGAAGATCCGGCGCTCACTGAACCTGACTCGAATCATGCGCGACGCTGTCTCACCTCCGCCGAGTTTGTCGTGTTGCAAGAGATTCTGAATTCCGAAACCGCCGCGTATGCCGACGTGCTGCTGCCGGGTGCCGCGTTTGCCGAAAAGGACGGCACGTTCACGAACACCGAACGCCGCGTGCAATTGACCCGCGCCGCGATTTCGCCGCCGGGGATCGCCCGCCCCGATTGGTCGATCCTCGCGGAACTTGGCGGTCGCCTGCTCCATCAACTTGGCAGCGAGCCGATCGGCCCGCAGGCCGCCTGGTCGTACTCGCATCCCCGTGACATCTTGCGTGAGGTCGCCGCGCTGACGCCGTCGTATGCCGGCATTTCGTTCGAGCGATTGGAACGAGGCGATCAACTGCAATGGCCAGTGCCGACGGCCGAACATCCCGGCACACCGATTCTGCACGTCGGACGTTTCACGCGTGGCTCAGGGAAGTTTCATGTCACCGATCACCTTCCCGCCCGCGAACGGCCCGACGCCGAGTTCCCGTTCTTGCTGACGACTGGCCGAGTCCTGTTTCATTGGCACGGCGGCGAACTGACTCGCCGAGTTCCCGGCCTGCTCAGCCTCTGCCCGGAGCCGACGTTGGAAATCAACCTTGATGACGCGGCGCGGCTGGCCATCCATCGCGGAGATTTCTTGCGAGTGCGATCCCGCCGCGGCGAACTGCTCGCGAGGGCCGACGTCACGGCGAGGGTCGCACCCGGCATCGTCTTCGCAAACTTTCACTTCCCAGCCGCAGGCAATGCGAACAATCTGACGATCAATGCTGTTGATCCAGTGGCCAAGATCCCCGAATACAAAGTCTGCGCCGTCGCGATCGAGCTACTGTGTTCGGAGGTAACTGGCCACACCGAATTATCCGAATCCTGACAACCGGCGCAGCGTCCACTCGACAGCCAGCAGGCCGATGAGGGCCAGCCACAACAACGGACTGTCCCAGACAGGTTGGCGCGTGATGACGGCGTCTCCGGGAGTCACCGGGATTGTCAGCAGCGCAGCACTCAGGTCTTGAGCGGAGTGAAAGACGCGGCCGTCAGCGGCAGCCGCTAATTGTTTGAGAACTTCCGGGTTCGATCGTGGTTGCAGTAATTCATGCACGTCGGGTAGGATTTGGATTTTGGTCAACGCGCGGCCGATCTCAGTTCCCTGATGCGAGGCGATGACTTCGATCTCGCGAGAGGGAACAATTGTGGTCGCCGCATTCGCGGCATCGGATGACATCATCAGCGAGGCCGAGTCCAACTGGGCGACGTAGCTCTTGCCGGTCGTCGCAGCCACGAGCGGAGTCGTAGGGATCGTGGATGGCGTGGCTGTCGGAGTCGTCGGTTTCACCTGCGCGACGACGTCGTAGTCGGTCGTTTCTTGCAGATGTTCGTCGAAGGCATGCGCGGTCAGCGCGATGGGTTGCCCCGCGCGATAGATGACTCGATCAGTTTCGATTTGCAGGCGCTTGTTGCCGGCGGTCGAATTCTCCGAGAGCCAGCGGACGGCGTTTCGCCAAAACCGGCGGAAGTATCGGTTGTCCCCTTCGCCCCATTGCGATTCGAAGAAGCGGCCCCAATCGGCGGTCGTGTCGGGAGCGAACGCGAAGGTGCGGCCTCGTCCATACGTCTGCACGGCGAAGATCGGCATGATGCCAGCCTGTGGAATCGGCGTCGCCGAAACCCCCAGCACGGTCGCAGCCGGCTTCAATCGCTGCATGTAGTTCGTCCCGAGAAACACCGGCATGGCGGCCAGCACACGGCGGTTTTGTTCGGGGTCTTCGACGATTCGCCAAATCGGATGCGGCTGCGCGTCATCGGGAATCGAGACTTTGAATTGGTGGTACAGCCAGCCGCGTCCCAGATTACCTCCAGTCATGTTGACGGGGATGAGTTGGTCCCAAACGGTTTGATCCCAGCCGCCGGCTCCGAAACTGGTGATGCCACCGACCATCATGAATCCACCGCCGCGCTTCGACACCAACTCCACAACCCATTCGAGCTGCTCGCGCGTGAACGCACCGATCGAGATGTCGCTGCAAATCACACAGTCGTATTGCAACAGTTCCTCGCGAGTCGCCGGGAAACCACGGATCGAATCACCCACACGCACCAATCTCGGACGCTGCACGTACTGCTGATCGGCGATCATCGACAGGCACTCGATGTCCTTGTCTTCGAGCAAGGCGTTGTGAACCCATTGGTATTCGCTGCCGCCAGTCCCCTCCATGTAAATCACTTTGAGCTTTCGCGACGCCTTGCAGAGTTGAAACGGTACGCGATTGTTTTGCTCGGTGACTTCGCCGGTGAGCGGCGGAGCTTCCAGCAGCAGTTCGCCGAATTCGGAATTCGCCTCGACGATCAGCTCAAACGGCTGCGGCCTTTCGCCGAGCGTGACAGGCAACGTCGCGAGCGGCGGCAACTGCGGACGATCGGCGACGCGGACTTGCAAGACCACTCGCTCCCCCTCGTACCCGGTGCTGCGGAGCACTCCGCGAATTGGGGCCTTCACTCCCGCATCGACACGCGGCGGGACCACCAGTTCGTCGATCGCCACATCTCCCCGAATCTGCGAGCCACCGACCGGAAAGACATGAATCGGAATCTTCAAGCTGCGATACGCGGCTGAGACCTCAGCCAGTCTCTCGGCGTCATCCAATGCTCCGTCCGAGAAGACGACGACCGCGCGAGGCAGTTCGCGCGAGAAGCGTGACGGCAATTGTTCCAACGCATCTCCCAGCCGCGTGGCATCATCCTGCGGCCCCAACTGTGAGGCATCGGCGGCGGACGACAACTGCTCGCCAAATCGAAACAGTTGCACGCGCGGACGATTCGAGTGCCGCTGCAACTGCGAGTCCACCTCTTGAATCGCCTGCTGCACCACCTGCGATCGGCTCTGCGGTTGTTCCAGCGCCATGCTTCGCGACGAGTCCACCAGGAACAACGCGTGAGCTGGCTGATCAGGCAATCGATGCTCGCGCCGCCGCACCGGATTGAGCAACACCACCAGCAACAGCGACAGCACCAACACGCGCGGCACGAACAACGGCCAACTTCGCAGCCGATCCGAAATCGCCATCATCCGCGCGACCACGATCAGCGCCACCATCCCGGCGGCCACCGCGAGGAACAGCCCACCGGAATAGGGACTCGACCACTCCAACATCACACCACCTTGTCCTGTGGCGCACGCGGCTCGCGTGCGACACGCCTAAACAACACGCGAGCCGCGTGTTGCCACGCTACCGCAGGTCATCCGACAACGCGCGATAGTACTTCTCGACCAATTCCTTGTACGCGGGCGGCACCGGCTGGTCAGCGTCCATCAAAGCTCCGGCGAGGATCGCCTCCTGAATTTTCGTTTGCAGCACCTTCGAGACTTCGCGGGCACCGTTGAAGTCTCCCAGCTCCAGCCACGAATAAAATCCTTCCGGAGTTTCCTGTCCCGCCTCGGTGAACTGAGTCGGTTTCAGTTGAGCCTTGCCGCTGTTCGCGCTCGGCTTGTCGCTCGGTTCTTTGGCCGAAGAATCTTCGTTCGGCTTCGGACCTTCTCGGAGTTGCTTCAGCGATTCCGCCAGACGCTTGTCGCCGTCAGCGAGCGAATCGAGCCGTTTCTCCAAGTCGTTCCATTTTTGTTCGGCGGCGGACGACTTGTTTCCATGTTCCTGAGCACGCTTCGCCTGCTCGATCAGTTGCGCCAGTTGTTCTTCGAGCGCGATCAACTCCTTGAGCTGCGGCTGCGCGTACTCGCTGCGTGCGACCTTCAGTGATCGCCCCAGTTCGTTCAATCGTTCGCGAGCCGCCGTCACGCCTCGGCCGGCTTGAGCGGGACGATCGGCTTGCAGATCGTCTGCCGCTTGTCGCATTCCGGCGGCGATTTCGCGTGGCGGGTTTTCGGCTTGAATCTGGTCGAGCTTCTGCTTGACCCCTCCCTTCTCCGTACCGGCATCCCGTTTCAGCGCGTCGAGCAAATCGGCGAGCAAATCAGTTTGCGCTGCCAACGCCTTCTCGTCACGAGCAAATCGTTCTGACGGTTTCGTGTCACCCGTTTTCTTTTCCGTTCCGTCGCGGTTGCCGAGTTGTTTCTCCAAAGACTCTTGCCGGCCAGCGAGCTGCTGTGCCTGCTTCTGAGCTTGATCGAGCCGCTGACCGAAATCGCGAGCACCCATCGCGGCCAAATGAGCAGCCAGTTGTTCCAACTGATCAGCGGATCGTTCCCCTTCTTTCGCGGCCGCGTCGCCCTTCCTCTTTTTCAGTTCATCCAACCCTTGCTGCATCGACGAGGCCGCTTGCTGAGCCTGTTCGCGTGCGGACTGTCCGGTCGTCGGCAGTTTGTCGAGTTGTTGCTGCAACTCCGCGAGTTCCGCCTGCAACTTTTCTTGAGCCGCCGCGACTTCCTCCGGCGTCGGTTTCTCTGACTTCTCGCCTGACGGCTGCTCGGTCGGAGACGGCG
Source organism: Planctomyces sp. (assembly GCA_005798445.1). Taxonomy (GTDB): domain Bacteria; phylum Planctomycetota; class Planctomycetia; order Planctomycetales; family Planctomycetaceae; genus SXKJ01. The sequence continues at coordinate 1,208 of SYJG01000393.1, read as the reverse complement.
AAGAACTTGATGACTTGCTGCTGGAACTGCTGCAACATTGCTGAGCTTGCTCGGACCACTTGCGTTCGCGCTGGGCGAGGTCGTTGAGCTTCTTCCGAGCGTCAGCGAGTTGCTGCTGCTGGTCCTTCTTCTTCTCCGGCATGCGGACCTTTTGCCGTTGCTGTCGATCGAACTTGCGGCACTCGCTGGCCGATTGGCTGTTCGATTGGCTCAGCTTCTGACGCACGTTCTGCCGCGCGCGGATCAATGCGGCAAGCGCTTGTTGCTCGGCCGACACAGCGTCTTCAAGGACCGGCGTTTCGAGGGCCGTTAGCGCCGCCTGCATCTGTTCGAGGGCTTCATCGAGGGCCGGGATCGCGCCCCCTCGCTCGACCATCCCTTGTGCGAACTCGGCCGTCTTGCCGGCGAGTTCCTTCTGATTGTCACTGACCGCGCTGACGGTCTGCGGGGCGAGCGGTTGTTGTTCCTGAGCTGCGAAAGTGAGTTTGAGATTGTCACGTTGCCGGGCGATCAACTCTTCCAGAGTTGTTGAGCACCCGTTTCAGGTTCCCCCGGTGTCGAGCAACTGAAACGCCAACTTGAACGGCCGGATGTCGATGAACCGCAGCGGAGTCGTCGTCCGGCGCGGCTCGCCAAAGTAGTTGTCCTCGGCGAACGCAAAGTACGTCACCGCGTCTTGATGGCTGAGCGAATGCCCTTCAAGCATCAGCGTCGATGGCAACTGAAACGCCTCGATCGAGCCTTCGGCATTCTGCTCGATCAGCGATTCCATCGGACCGCCATTGATTTGATACATCACGCCGACCTTGAAGAGTCCCAGATCGTCGTCGGCCTCGACGAGCATCGGCACGTCGGTCGTCGGCGTGACGACCAGCTCTTCCGGCGGCTCGATGAACTGCACCTGCGGCTTGCGATCGAGGTGCACACGAATTTGGAAGCGGATCGGCTCCAACGTCATTCCGTCCGCAGCGTCGGCAGAGAATTCGAACGACGTGCTCTTGCGCAGATCGGTCAACGTGCCGCGAATGACGTTCCCTTCGATCGTGAGCGGCACGGCGCTAGCCGCCGGTAAGGCAGCCGGTCTGAAATGTTCTACCGGTTATTGCGGGCGGATTGTCAGGCTCCATTTGGGCAAGGTGTCGGAGCGTTGGATGTGAGGAGCGTATTTTTGGAGGGCGGTCTTGGTGAGTGTCACGCCGCGTTCGTAG
>SYJG01000392.1 GCA_005798445.1 Planctomyces sp. | reverse complement strand
CCCTTTCAGGGCACAACGTGAAATGCCCGGATTTCCTAGGGCGGCGCTCCCGTTGGTCGCTTGCCCTAGGCTGGACTCCGAGGCCCCTTCGGGGCGAAGACTCCAAACTGCGCAACTTCAAAACTGACGCTTCGGGTTACAAGGAAATCCGCGAGGGAAAACATCGCCTTCGGCGATAAGGATTTAAAGCTCAAACACCGTTAAACCAGAAACTCACACCCACGCTCTCAACTCATGCCACACGTCCCGCTTCTCTTCCTTTATCCGTGGTATCGCAATGCCATCCGTGGGTATGTTCGGACACTCTCACCGTCAATAGTCTCCAATAATCACGATCAACTGCTTCCCATCAGGAGTCCAACAGGCGGCAGTGTTTGTCGTGGTGTTGTCTTGGCCCTTCAGCAATTGCGGCGGATCGGCGGAGTTCGGATTGAATTCATAAAGCTGATGGCGGGTGAGTTCGGGAGAGTACATGCAGTAAACGATCCGATCGCCGTTCGGGTGCCATGCGAAGTCCATCGCGATGTTCTTGCCGGAGACATGCACTTTCAGATTCGGCTTGGCCGGATCGATGCCGACTGTCGCGATCTCTTCGGTGCCGTCCGCTTTCAGTCCTTTGAAACAGATTCGCTGACTGTCCGGCGACCAGGTCATGTTCCAATAGACTTGGCGGTAGTCCTTCGCGTTGTAGACCGGCGTTGATTTCTCGGTCGCGACATCTAGCGTCATGATTTGCAGGCCGCCGTAGTACAGGATCTTCTGACCGTCGGGAGACCATTGAGCGCCCCAGCCGCTGCCGTTGGTCAGCGAACGCTGCTTCGTGCCATCGGCGTTGATGACCTCGATGCCAGAGCGTGAGAAGCTCAATTGTTTTCCGTCCTTCGACCAAGTCGGCATCATGCCCAGCCCCAGGTTGCGCAGGTTGTTCCCCTCGAAGTCGGTGATGAGCATCGTCTGTCCGCTCAAAGTCCCCTTCGGCCCGTGTCCGTCCAGCGCGATCCACTTCCCATCGGGCGAGACCGCCGGCGATCCCAGCGATGGAAAATCCTTGATCGCATACAGCTTTTTCCAGCCGGTCCCATCAGCGTTCAGAACGAACACCTCGCGCGGGATCTTGCGTTTGAAGACAAACTCCTTCGGATCGAGCTTTCCGTCTTTGTTCGCGTCGAACATCTCAAAGTAGACAAACCGCATTACCGGAAACGCTCCGCCGAACGCGAACTCTTCGCGCGCGAGCAGTCCGTCGTCGTCGGTGTCGGAAATGATGACGTGCCAGTTGGCGACGAGGTTCGCGTAAAACGTCAGCCGGAATTCATCGAGCGACAGCTTGCCGCTGCGGTCTCGATCGAACGCCGGGAACGCGACCTGTGCCGACAGCTTGCACCACTCAGGCGTCCCGGCCAAAACCTCCGCCGGCTCAAGTTGACCGTCGAGGTTGATGTCCATGCGACGGAATTCGGCGATCGGATCGGTGTGGCGGAGTTTGGTCCATTCGAGCCACGTCACGAAGCCGTCCTTATCGGCGTCGGTCAAATCGAAGGTCTCCGGCCCTTTGCCGGGCGGCGACCAGGCTCGCGCGAGAAACTCCGTCTTGTCCAACCGATCGTCCCGATCTTGATCCGCGTTGAGAAACTGCACCTGTTGCACGACTCGCCCATCCGGCAGTCGCAACAACTGCCCATCGCTGCGCCGCACTCCCGATTGAATCTCAACAAACCGCCGAGCCTCTGCCCGACTGACCTTGCGATCGAGATTCGGATCGGCCTCCTGTTGCATCTGTCTGGTGAGCGGCTCATTCAACGCGTTCGTGAACGCGGCCAGAAACTGGTTCACGGGAATCGTCCGCTCCGGCGTTTGATCCCAATCCTCCAACAGCCCATCGAGCACCCCGACAAACTGATCGACCACATCAGTCAGCGGATCAGAAATCGGCCCGCGCTGTCCGATCGGATGCGTCGGCAGCGACCAATACTCTTCAAGCGACAACTGCCCGTCCGCATTCCGATCGAACACATCGAAATCCCGCAACGCAACCGCCACATTGGCCGCTCCGTACCAAGCCTGAAACTCAGTGACCGAAAGTTGCTTGTCCCCATCGCGATCCTGCTTCGCAAACTTGTCGGCGACAACTTCGTGAACTTTCGGAGCCGGCTCGTCCGCGCGACCAACATTGCTCAACGCCATCGAAGCGACCAATGCAACGCTCAGCGCGAGCAATTTCGTGCGGTGTCTTTTCATGGGGATTCCTTTGCAATTCAAATTTGCAGATCGAACCGAAACATAGGGGACTGGGAAGCTTGAACTCGTGTTTTGCCTTGTCGAACCTCTGCGCTCTTCGCTCCTCTGCGGTAGAACATGAACCCACGATTCACCGCAGAGGAGCGAAGAGCGCAGAGAATTTCAAAACAGGAAGTTGTTTGTCCTTTCCCCTCATATTACCCGTCGTCCCGTTCGCCGACCTTCAACACCATTCGCCAATAGCTATTTGTTGAGGGCGGAAATGTCTCGATGAGCGGCATGTGATGCACTTCCTTGTCGTCGTAGAGCACGACCATCTCGGCTGCTCCGGATCGTCCCACGGCGAATTGCCAGATCGGCTTCGCTTCATCGGCGGGCTGGACCGCCTCCAAAAACAGAGTGGCTTCGGGGTGTGTTCCCAGCACGATGCCGAAGACCGCTCCATCGAGCAACTGCTTGTCGCGATCCTCGTAGCGATGCAACGGGGCCGGAAGCACTCGCATCTCGTGCCGAGCGTTCTCCCAGAACTCGTGCGACGAGAATTTGCGCGCGAAGGTTTTCATCTGCAGAAACCGACCAACAGGCGAATCCGCCGGTTGCGGAGCATCCGGCAACGGCCGGAACTTGAGGTCGCTCGACTTCGGCGTCCAAGTCTGTCCCGTCTTCGCCGTGAGCTTGATGGGTTCGTCCGCCGTCGCGTGAAAGCAGAACCAATCCTCTTGCCCTACATGCCGAATCATCTCCAACACTGCCGCTGGCCGACCCTTTCGTCCCCAAATCCACACGGTTCCCTGCGTTCCCTTTCCTCGCACCGGCTCGGTGTATCGCAAAACCGGATTCTCGACGCGCTCGAACTCCTCACCAGTCTTGGCATGTTGAATCCGAAACAGCGCCGCGTTCGCACGAGCAGCCTTCAGAAACTCGGCCGCTTCGCGCGCCGCATCCGATTTCGGCTCCTCCTGAGCGACCGCCTGCCAACCGAACACGCCGGTGGTCATCAGGCTCAACAAGCAATAGACGAGCTGCGGTTTCATATCGGAGTCTCGGTTGTCTTGTTGAAAACGAGTCAGAGTGTTGGGAGTTGATGAGCATTGACGCCGACGCAAGTTCAAGACATTGTGTCTGTCATTGTTCGCCGTCGCAACTCTGCTCTCAGGAGTGACGTCCCATGCTTTCGATAAATCGTTCCGCGAGCGATCCGTTGGCGTCTGTTTTCAAACGAGTGCTGCTAACCGTCGCGGTGCTGACGATCGGTATGATTGAATCCTCGCGTTGTCAGGCTCAGCCGGCGGCGACGGTGATCGTCCCGTTGGCCGAGAATCCGCTCGGAGCGCAGTTCTCCGCGTGCGATGTCGATGGGAATGGATCGCTCACCGAATCGGAGTATCTCTTGCGGGCGGGGCGGGAGATGCCCGTGTTGCTGCGCGAGTTCAAGGTCTTTGACTTGGATGGCGATCGCCGCATCAGTCTAGCCGAGTTCGTGACCGTCCCCGTTGGACAGTCCGAAGAACTGCGCGGCACGTTGGCCGATCCGGTGGTTGTCCTGGCGGAGACGAAACTGGCTCGATTGAACAAGCACTGGATGGGGTGGGATCAGAACGGCGATGGCGTGCTGGCGACGGAGGAGTTCAAGACGGCAGCGATTCCGTTCCTCGTCCCCGGCTTGGAAGCGACGGGCTTCACCGATTGGGATTTGAATCGCGATGGGCAGCTCTCGCTCAAAGAGGCGGCGCGCGTGTTGGACATCGCCTATGGCGTGCGCACTCCCGGCGGTGAACTCGCGCGGGATCACATCGGGCGGGTCGTCGATTGGCGAATGTTTCGCGCCATGAACCCCGATGCCAACGGCAAGGTGAGGCGTGAGGCGTTCATCAAGGCTCACGGCGGATCGGTGGAAACGGCGGAGAAGTGGTTCCCGAACATCAACAAGCCCGGCAATGAGCTGTTCGGTTTCGCCGAGTTCGCCACCAGCTCGCATCGCACGGACCCGGTCTGGCAGTTCCTCAACATGGATGGGGATTTGAATGGCCGATTGTCTCGCAAGGAATTGGAGACGCTGCCAAGTTGGGGACCGGCGGGGGTCTTCTGGCTCGACGGATTCGATGACGATCGCGACGGCGTCTATTCGTTGCGTGAGTTCCTGCTGATCCCACAAATCAACCTGATGACCACTTGGCACGCCGCCAAGGACGAGGACGACGATGGGAAGCTGCAACCTGAAGAGTTCCGTTTGCATCCCGGTGTGGAGTTGGCGGCGCTCAGTGCCGAGTACTTCCGGCGTCTGGATGTGAATGGGGACAAGACACTTTCGCTCGACGAATACCCGTTCGCGACGAATCACCGCCCGCCGAACGAAATCCATGTGCAGTTCGCCGACGGCAAGACCGTGAAGATCGCGATCCCGGACTACCCGGAAATCTACTCGCCAGAGATTTCGCCAGATGCCAAGTGGATCGCCGTCGATGGCTGGAAGCGCGGACAGAGCAACGTCGCCGCTCACCTGTTGATTGCCAGCGTCGACACAGACGAGGTCCGCGACTTGGGAATCGGCTGCATTCCGCAGTGGTCGGCCGACGGCAAGAAGATCGCCTATTCGCGCTACGGCCGCGGCGTCTTCATCCGCAACTTCGATCCCACCGATCCCAATGCAGACGCCGACGAAGAGTCGATCGACCGGCAAGGCTGGGCCATCGAATTCTCACCCGACGGCAAGCAGACCGCCTACGTCAAAGGGAACAACAACTTCGTCATTCACGACATCGCCACCAACGACAAGCGGCCGGTCTTTGCCGACGGTCAAAGCCCGTACAACTACATCGAGCACAACTTCACTTGGTCCCCCGATGGCAAACGAATCTGCTTCAAGGGACATCGCCCCAACGGAGTCGTCGATGTTGGTATCGTGAATACAACGGGAGGCGATCCCAACCTGCGTGTCCTGTGCGACGCGAAGGATGTCAGCTCGGATTTCTCATGGCTCCCTGACGGCAAGCGTCTGATGTTCGCCCGCCACCCCGCCGATGCCTCGCGAACTCAAATCTTCGAGATCGACCCCGACGGAGACAAACCGTCCACCCGCTACCCGAAGCAACCTCAAGACCGCAACAACATCTGCGTCAGTTGGTCCCGCGACGGCAAGACGTTCGTGTACTTGAGCATGAAATGAGCGGCGAATCCGGAAGTCGCTCTGCGACCAAGGACAAGAACCTAAAACCCTATTCCCGCCCAAGTTTAAGCACGCCAACGTATCGGGCTAAATCTGAATAAGCATTTGGATGAGCGTGTTGCAGGTGACGTCGGCTCGAAGTAGGTCATCGTCAAAGGCCGGCGTGTCGCGTAGCACAACTGACAATGCATAGCCTGGCGAGTCGATTTGGCCAGCGATCGTCAATGCGGCCTTTTGTGTTTTCGCAGCCGGGTTCTTTCCGCGAGCCACTTCCGTTCCAGAGACGCCATGCTTTGCAACGAACGTTTTCGCGTCATCCAGTCGCACAGAGGCAGCCAGTTGAAATTGATCTACCGGCAGTTTGGCTTGCTGAGTTATAGACCGCGAAAGGGTTTGGGAGAAACATCCAGGTCTCAGGGACGAGACGATGAATGCAGAACTGACAGAGGCTGTGATTGCAACGGCTCGT
>SYJG01000391.1 GCA_005798445.1 Planctomyces sp. | reverse complement strand
CCCTTTCAGGGCACAACGTGAAATGCCCGGATTTCCTAGGGCGGCGCTCCCGTTGGTCGCTTGCCCTAGGCTGGACTCCGAGGCCCCTTCGGGGCGAAGACTCCAAACTGCGCAACTTCAAAACTGACGCTTCGGGTTACATGCCAGACTCGCTGACGTTTCGGGTTACATGACAGAATTGCCAGACCGCTGATTTTCAAATTCTCGCGTCACACGGCGGCGGGTCGTGCATACGGGGCGGCAGTAGGCTGCCTGAGGGGACGAACGCGAATTCTGCGGGCCACCGGTCTTCGTGTCTGTTCATTGCGACGCGAGACGGGTCGGCCCTTTGGGTGTGCTGCTCACATCGAACTCTCATTTCGAGGAGGCACACCATGTTTTTCCTGTCGTCGTCTTGGCTGTCATCGTTGGCTCGTAAACTGTCCTCATCGCGCGTGGCGAATCGGCAACGTCGTGCCTCGCGCCGGATGACTCGTACCCAAGCGATCGAGTTACTGGAACCGCGCATCGTTCTGTCGGCTCCCGATCAGTGGTTGCAGCGCGGCCTCAGCGGCGGCGGTGTGCTCTTGGAACCGGCGCTCAGTCCGCACAATCCGAATGAATTCTATGTCGGCACGGACATGAGCCAGGTCTTTCACACGAAGGACGGTGGCCAAGCTTGGGACTTGTACAACTTCAACGAGTTCGTCATGTCCAACAAGGTCACCGGAGTGCAATTCACCAGCGACCCGCAGGTGTTGTTCGCGATCGACACGGACACGCTCGCGTTTCCAAAGCCGATCCGCAGCACTGATTCCGGAGCCACCTGGGACCGAGTTGGCTCGGCCGGGTTCGCGTCGAATTGGAAGAGCACCGAGCAAGCCTGGCGAATGTTCGCTGATCCGAATTCCGCAGGACGGCTCGTCGTAGCAACGCAGGATGAGCTGTACCTCTCGACCGACGCCGGGACGACTTTCACGTCAGTCTACGCCTACATGGGCACGATCAGCGCGAGCCAGAAATTGGGGCTGCATCTCGCGGGAGTCTTCTTCGACGGGCCGAATATCTACGCCGCGACCAACGCGGGATTGTTGCTTTCGACGAACGGCGGCGGTTTTCAGACGGCGACGGTCGGAGGCAACGCGATTGGCGGCATCGGCGCGAACGAAGTGTTCTTCGCCTTCGCCGGCGCGACGAACGGGACGACGACTCGCTTCTGGGCGGTGACTCATGATCCGGCCACCGTTCACACGCCGCTCGATCACGGCGGTGCCAATCCGGCGGCGGCGAACACCTACGCCGGTTTCAAGAATCTCTACACGCTGGATTTGGGACAGGTGAACTGGTCGGTCCAGACGACCGGCCTGCCGGTGACAGCCGATCTGAGTTATGTGGCGATGGCAGTCAACGACATCGACACCGTTTACGTCGGCGGACAGAACACCGCCAACAACTTCGTGAGCGTGTACATCGGCAAGTTCACGACCGCCAATCCGACGTGGACCAGCCTCTATCAAACTCAAGGAGCGGGCGCGAACATCGTCGCCGGCTTCGTGGGGCCGGGCGGGCACATTGGATTCTCGCCGGGGATCGAGGGACTGGCCGTCGATCCGCAGGACTCGACTCGGCTGATGATGACCGATGGCTGGGTCGCTCACACCAGCACGAACGGCGGCGGGTTGTGGCAACAGATCAACGTGCCGCTCAGTCAGGACCACGCTCCGGGAGCGACGATCTCGGACACCGAGGCGTACAACAACACCGGCATCAACAACACGACCGTCTGGTGGATTCACTTCAGCAGCGCGACCAACATCTTCGCGGCCTACGACGACGTGAAGTGGCAGCGGACGACCGACAGCGGCGCGACCTGGTCGTTCGACGTCAACGGCCTCGATCAGAAGCGCGAGAACTTTTCGATCGAAGTCGATGCGACGACGGGCCGCATGTACGTCTCGCAAGGCCGTAGCTGGGGACCGCACGACATCCTCGGCCTGACCGACACGGCGATCAATCAGGGGGGCGGCGACATCGCGTACTCGGATGACGGCGGAGCGAACTGGACCGTCCTGTACGACTTCGGCAATCCAGTGAGCTGGACCGCGCTCGACCCGAACGATCCGCAGACGATGTACGCCAGCGTCATCGATCCCGATCCGAGCATCGGCGGCGTGTATGTCTCGCACAACATCGGCGCGGGAGCCGCTGTCACGTTCACGCGACTGGCGGCGCAGCCCTCGTCGCTGAACGTCGGCAAGCCGCACACGATCGAAGTGCTCGATGACGGCACGCTGGTGCTCGTGCTGACCGCTCGCAAGCACGACCACGACGGTAACTCGGCCACTGCGGACCAACAGTCTGCCGGCTCAGGAGTCTTCCGGCTCGACCCCGGAGCCTCGCAATGGACCGACGTGACCGGGGCCAACATGCACTACTGGTGCAAAGACCTGACGATCGACCCGCACGACCCGACGCAGAGCACCTGGTACGTCGCCGTCGCCACCGCCATCGCTCCGTTTCAGGTGGTCGCGGGACAGCCGAGCAACCAATCCGGCCTCTACATGACCACGAACCGCGGAGCATCCTGGACTCGCGTCTTTACGCAGGACACCGATTCGTTCGCCGTCGATCCGAACAATCCCAGCGATGCCTATCTGGCCGCGAACTCTGACGGCTTATGGTACTCGTCGAATCTTCGGCTGGCCGACGGCGTCACGATCAACCCGAACCCGACGTTCACGAAGGTCACGTCGTTCCCGCACCAACGGCCGAACCGAGTCTTCTTCAACCCGTACGTTTCCGGCGAAGTCTGGATCGCGTCGAACGGAGCGGGGATGCTGGTCGGCAACGCTTCGTCGCCGGATCGGACTTTCGAGTTCAGCACGGCGAACTTCTCGGTCAACGAAAACGCCGGCTCCGCGACACTCACCGTCCAGCGAACCGGCGACACGGCCAATGTGATGTCGGTCGATTACCGCATCAGCGACGGCACCGCGACGAACGGCTCGGACTACACGAGCACCAATCTCGCGACCGGCATCACCGGCACGCTGACGTTCCTGCCCGGCCAGTCGAGCGTCATGGTCTCGCTGCCAATCATCAACGACTCGGCGATCGAGGGAAATCAAACCGTCCTGCTGAGTCTCTCTGGCCCAATCGGCGGCAACTTCCTCGGCCCAAACGCCAACGCGACGCTGACAATCGTCGATGACGACACGGTCCCCACGCTGTCGATTAACGACGTCTCGCTGACGGAAGCGAACACAACCGCGACCTTCACGGTGACTCTCTCCGCCGCGAGCGGACAAACCGTGACCGTCAACTTCGCGACCGCCAACGGTTCGGCCGTCGCCAACGCTGACTACACGACTCAATCGGGATCGCTGACGTTCGCTCCCGGCGAGACGACGAAGACGATCACCGTTCCGGTGCTCGGCGACACGCTCGACGAACCGGACGAGACGTTCGTCGTGAACCTGTCGGGTGCGACGAATGCGAGCATCGCGGACGCTCAAGGACTCGGCACGATCCTCGACAACGATGCCGTACCATCGCTGTCGAGCAGCGATGTCTTGCTCACGGAAGGCAACACGACCGCCACCTTCACGGTGACGCTCTCGACTGTGAGCGGACAGACTGTGACCGTCGATTTCGCAACCGCCAACGGCTCGGCCGTCACCGGCGCGGACTACACGAGTCAATCCGGTTCGCTGACGTTCGCCCCCGGCGAGACCACGAAAACGATCAGCATTCCCGTGCTCGGTGACTCGCTCGACGAGCCAGACGAAACCTTCGTCGTGAACCTGTCGGACGCGACGAATGCGAGCATCGCGGACGCTCAGGGACTCGGCACGATCACCGATGACGACGCCACGCCGTCGTTGTCGATCGGCGATGTCTCGCTCACGGAAGGCAACACGACCGCCACGTTCACGGTGACGCTCTCGGCTGCGAGCGGCCAGACTGTGACCGTCGATTTCGCAACCGCCAACAGCTCGGCCGTCGCCGGCGCGGACTACACGAGCCAAACTGGCTCAGTGACGTTCGCTCCAGGCGAGACCACGAAAACGATCAGCGTTCCTGTGCTCGGCGACTTGCTCGACGAACCGGACGAAACCTTCGTCGTGAACCTGTCGAACGCCACGATCGCGGACGCTCAGGGCCTCGGCACGATCCTCGATGACGATGCGACTCCGTCGTTGTCGATCGACGACGTCTCAATCACAGAAGCGAACACGACGGCCACGTTCACCGTGACGCTCTCCGCCGCCAGCGGGCGAACGGTCACGGTCGATTACGGCACGACCGACGACAGCGCGGCGGCGGGCGGCGATTACACGGCAGCCGTCGGTAGTCTGACCTTCGCTCCCGGCGAGACGACGAAATCCATCGCCGTGCCAATCAGCGGCGACACGACCGACGAGGACGACGAACGCTTCACCGTCGATCTCTCGAACGCGATCAACGCGGTCATGTCCGACAGCAAGGGACTCGGCACGATTCTCGATGACGACGCGGCCCCATCGCTGACGATCGGTGACGTCACCGTCACGGAAGGGAACTCCGGCCAGACTCCGGCGACGTTCACGATCAGCCTGTCCGCAGTCAGCAGCAAGACGGTCACCCTCGACTTCGCCACGGCCAACAGCAGCGCTCACGCACCCGGCGATTACTCCGGCACGTCCGGCTCGCTGACATTCGCTCCGGGCGAGACCACGAAGACTCTCTCCGTCTTGGTGGAAGGCGATTTGACCGACGAGGCGGACGAACAATTCCTCGTCAACCTGTCGAACGCCGTCAATGCGACGATGGCCGACTCGCAAGCCAAAGGCACCATCACGGACGACGACTTCACCCCCAAGCTGTCGATCAGCAACGTCACCGTGACCGAAGGGGATTCGGGAACCACCGACGCGATCTTCACGCTCACGCTGTCGGCTCCGGGCCATCAAGCAGCCACCGTCAGCTACGCCACGACGAGCAGCTCGGCGGTTGCTGGCACGGACTTCAACACCACGACTGGCTCTGTGACCTTTGACGTCGGCGAAACCACGAAAACCGTCACCGTTCCGGTGCTCGGCGATGCGACGGACGAACCCGACGAAATCTTCCACCTGAACCTGACTAGCATCACCGGCGCGGTCATGACCAACAATTTCGGAGTCGGCACGATCACCGACGACGACGCGCCTCCGACGTTGTCGATCAACGATGTGACGGTTACCGAAGGCCAACCGACAGCCACGTTCACCGTCACGCTGTCCGCCGCGAGCAGCCAGACCGTGACCGTCGGATACATGACCGTCAGCGGCTCCGCGTTCCCGGACTTCACCGCCACATCGGGCACGCTGACGTTCGCCGCCGGAGAGACCTCCAAAACTCTCAACGTGGCTCTCAATGAGGACGTGTTGGACGAGGCCGACGAAAACTTCTCCGTGATTCTCTCGACCACAACGAACGCCAACGTCGGCGACGGGACCGGCATGGCCACGATCCTCGACAACGACGCCGCTCCGTCGCTGTCGATCAAAGATGTCACGCTCACCGAAGGGAACTCCGGGACGACCACCGCCACCTTCACCGTGACGCTGTCCACAGCGAGCGGTCAAACCGTGCTGCTCGACTACGCAACCGCCGACGGCACGGCACTCGCCGCGAGCGATTACACCGCGAGCTCCGGAACACTCAGCCTCGTCGCCGGACTGATGTCGAAGACCTTCACCGTCCCGATCATCGGCGACGTGCTCGATGAACCGAGCGAGACTTTCGTCGTGAATCTGTCGAACGCGATCAACGCCAGCTTCTCGGACAACCAAGCCGTCGGCACGATCACCGACAACGACGCCGCTCCGTCGCTGACGATCAACGACGTCATCGTCACCGAGGGAGAGTCCGCGCTGTTCACGGTCACGTTGTCCGCCGTCAGCGGGCAATCCGTCACCGTCAATTACGCCACCTCGAACAGCACGGCCCTCGCCGGCAGCGACTACGAGACGCAATCCGGGACACTGACATTCGCTCCCGGAGAAAAGACGAAGACCGTCGCAATCTCCACCACCGGTGACACGCTCGACGAGGCCAGCGAGAAATACTTCGTCAACTTGTCGAGTGCGATCAACGCGACGATCTCGGACAGCCAGGGCCTCGGCACGATCACCGACGACGATGCCGCTCCGTCACTGTCGATCAGCGACGTCACCGTCACCGAGGGAAAGACCGCGACGTTCACCGTCAACCTCTCCGCCCCCAGCGGCCAAACCGTGACCGTCAAATACGCCACCGCCGCCAGCACCGTCACGGCATCAACCGACTACACAACCACCTCCGGCACGCTGACCTTCGCCGCTGGCGCGACATCGCAAACGCTGTCCGTCGTGATCAAAGCCGACACCCTGGACGAACTCGACGAGACCTTCTTCGTGAATCTCTCCAGCCCGACCAATGCCACCATCACCGACAGCCAGGCGATCGGCACCATCATCGACGACGACGCGGCTCCCGCGCTGTCGATCAAAGATGTCACCGTCACCGAAGGCAACTCCGGGACAAAGACCGCGACCTTCACCGCCTCGCTATCGACCGCCAGCGGCAAAGCGGTCACCGTCGATTACGCAACCGCCGACAACACCGCTCTCGCGGGGACAGACTACATCACCACATCCGGCACGCTGACCATCGCCGCTGGCACAACCTCAAAGACCTTCACCGTCTCGATCAAAGGAGACACCCTGGACGAAGCCAGCGAGACGTTCTTCGTGAACCTGTCGAACGCCATCAACGCCACAATCTCCGACAGCCAAGCCCTCGGCACGATCAAGGATAACGACGCGGCACCCACACTGAAGATCAACAACGTGACCGTGACCGAAGGAGACGCAGGTTCTTCAACCGCCACCTTCACCGTCACACTGTCAGAGGCCAGCGGCCAACCCGTGACCGTGAACTACGCGACGGCGAACAGCACGGCCGTCTCCGGAAACGACTACACAGCCCAATCGGGAACACTCACGTTCGCCCCCGGCGAAAAAACAAAGTCCATCAACATCGCCGTCACCGGCGACACGCTGGACGAGGTCAACGAGTCCTACAACGTGAACCTGTCGAGCGCAACCAATGCCACAATCTCCGACAGCAAAGGAATCGGCACCATCACCGACAACGACGCAGCCCCGACTCTGTCGATCAACGACGTCTCGATTGTCGAAGGCGATTCGGGCACAAGCACCGCGACGTTCACCGTCACCCTCTCCGCCGCCAGCGGCCAGACCGTGACGGTCAAGTACGCCACTGCCAACAACTCCGCCATCGCCCCAGGCGATTACACGACCACGTCCGGCACCCTGACGTTCGCTGCGGGAGTCACCTCGAAAACACTCACGGTTTCGATCAAAGGGGATGTGCTGAGTGAACTCGATGAGCAGTTCTTCGTGAACCTCTCCAGCCCCACGAACGCCAGCCTTACCGATAGCCAAGCGATCGCCCTAGTGCTTGACGATGATGCTTGAACGCAAAGCGACTTCGACAATTACCGGATCGCGTCCGGGAGCAGGGCCTTCACATACTTCAGCAGGTCGAGATCACGCAACTCTTCGCCGAGCAACTCCGGTGTCACGTTGCTGATCGTGCGCGAGACCTCATGAATCAACAGCTCGCCGAAGCGGCGACGCGCTCCGCTGAGTTGCTTGCGGAACGCCTCGGCCGAGAGCGATCGCCCAGTCGCCGCGGACACTCGTGCGGCCAGAGATGGCGAGTCTTCGTCGTCATGTTCGACGAACGCTTTGAGGCACGCGTGAAACAGATTGCCCTTGGACTTCTTCTGATGATCGCGCAGAGCATTCCAAGTGTTCTGCAACACGCACTCGCGCCACGAAGTCTGCCATTCGCGATCCGCTGAGATCGCGGTCGCCACTTGCGAAATGTCTGTCAGGTGATCGGGACGATGCGACTGCTTGCGCAGGTATTTGAGCGCCGCGTTCCTGACGATCGTGATCAGGTAGTATCGAAAGTGCCCCCGCTCCGGAGCGACGGTCGGAAAGCCCCGCTCGACAACCTGCATCAAGAACTGCTGCTCGACTTCATCCGCATCGTCACGAGTCGGCAACAACGCTCGCAGGTAAGCTCGCACCGCCGCACCGTAGCGCGTCACAAACCGCGACGGATTTGAGATCGTCGTCCACTGCGTCGTGATCAGCTTGATCTGACGCGGCCGATCTACAGGCGTGCTGGAAGAGAGTGCCATCCGAGGTTCCGTTTCAATCGGCGGACACCGTTCAACGGGCCGCTGTTGCTGCAGGTGACGTCAGTTGCCAGACCGTCAATCGACCGTTGGCGCTCGCTGCGAATAGCTCGGTGCCATCCGGAGTGAAGGCCATCGACAACACTCGACCGCCGAAGCCGGTGAGGGTTTCGACAACACGACCGGTCTCCGCGTCGAAGACTTCGACCATAGCCCCCGACGAAACGCAGGTAAATTGACCGTTCGGCGAGAACGCGACGTCATCGACTTGCACGGGCAGCTCGCGTCGCACAAAGGTCTGCAAGTTGCGTTGATTGTCCCACAGCGAGAACTCTTTCCCGAAGCCGGTCGCTTGCAGGTGTCCTCCGGGCTGAAATGCGATTGCGTAAACCGGTTGTCCGACATCGAGCGTCTGCGTCACCGGTTCGGCTTGAGTGCCTCGCCAACGACGGACGAAGCCATCGCGGCCACCGGTGGCGACCAGCAGATCGTTGCTCGGTGCGAACTCGATCGCTCGAATCTTTCCCGCACCGCTGACGACGCGACGCTGCTGCTCCTTCTGAGCGGCAATGTCCCACAGCACCCATTCTCCATCCTCGGAGAACTTCGCCGTCGAATAGGCCAACCAGTGCCCATCGGGCGATAACGCAACCGACTCCACATCCTCGGAAGCGGAGGGGACCGCCGAATCCTTGATGTCCCACGACCTCGTGTCCCACAGCAGCACCCCTTGGCCACCAGTCGTCCCGATCACCAGCCGAGTCGAATCCGTCGAGATCGCCGCCGAGGTTGCTCGCCCTGAAACCTCTTCCGAGAGGAGCTTGGCCCCGTCTCGATTCCAAACATCGATTTGACCTCGCCACTTCTTGCCGCTCAAAACGGGGACGTTCGTCAGCACGACCAGGAACTCGCCAGAGCTTGCCAAATACACCCGCGAAAGGTTGGGAGATTCCATGCTCCAGACATCGTGCTTGGAACTGGAGAGTTGCGGATCGCGAACCATGCCCGGAAGCCGAAAGGTCTCGCGATCCACAGCAATCGCCCTCGCTTGAGGCTGATCCAACTTCGGGCGAGTCGTCATCGGCAGAATCACCGCCGTTGGCTTCAACCCAGCATTGCCGACAGGCTGCACCGTGCGAACGATCGAGGGGGCACTTCGAGGAGTACTCGGCCGCAAGTGCCATCCGATGGCGATCGCAACAGCCGTCACCACGCTCACCGCAATGAGTTGGAATGCTCGCTTCGCACGACGCGGCGGAGACACAAGCGGTCGGTTCAGCTTCCCGAACAAACTTCTCGGCTCGGTCGTATCGGCGGGCATCGCGCTGGCGGCGGTCGTTATCGCAACAAGTAGCTGGAGCGTCGAACACTCGGACGTGTCGCCACCTTCCGTCTCAGCGTTGGAGAGCAGGAGTTCCAAGTCCGCGAGCAACTCGGCCGCACTGGCGTACCGGTCGCCTGGGTCTTTCGCCATCGCTCGGCGAATGATCGCGGAGCACGCTTCTGGAATGCTTGCATCGACGTCGCGAGGATCGGGGATCGGGTCCAGCAGGTGTGCGTTCATCACCAGCAGCGGAGCGTCACCCGGATACGGCGGTTGTCCCGTGAGCAGTGCGAAATACGTCGCTCCCATCGCGTACAGATCACTGCGTTCGTCTGCCCGTTCCGACCGGCACTGCTCGGGACTCATGTATTGAGGCGTCCCCAACACACTCCCGCTGCCGGTCATCGTCGTCCCAGTCGGCTCGTTGGGCCGAGCGAGTCCGAAGTCCGACAACTTGACGGTCCCGTCCGCCGATCGCATCAGATTCGAGGGCTTGATGTCGCGATGCACAAGTCCTGCTCGATGCGCGACCTCTAACCCACGACACGCATCCACCAACACACGCGATGCTTCGTCCCAGGGAAGCGGCGCCGCCTTGAGTACCTCTTGCAGGCTCCCGCCACGCACCAGTTCCAGCACAATGTAGTATTGCCCGTTGTGCTGATCTGCGTCGTACACCGCGACAACATGCGGATGGTGCAGCTTCGCCGCCGCGCGTGCTTCCCGAAGAAACCGCTCCAGTGATTCTGGTCGAGAGGCGACCGAGCGCGGCAACAACTTGATCGCCACGTTCCGTTCGAGCACCGTGTCGCGAGCCTCAAACACGACCCCCATCCCGCCACGTCCCAGTTCGCCGAGAATCTGAAACTTGCCCAGCCGCTTGCCAGCAAACTTGGCACGCTGGCGTCTCGACGAATCCGACGTCGATCCTCGTGAACGCTGCTTCAGAACGGGTGGAGATGGATTCGACATGGGCACGCGAAGCCAAGGCTGGCGGAATATCAAGGAGGCGGGACTCTAAACACTTTGGAGCCACGGACACCAAAAGTGCTGATCGATCCAATTTCCCACGGACTCTGATAGTTCCGCCTGCTGTCGGCCGTGACCGAGCAAAGCGTCACCATTTGCGGAAGATTCTCGATTCGGAGACTCTCGCCCGATTGATGGAGCCGATCCGCCTGCGGCGATATCATCCCGCCCCGTCCGGATCGCCCTAGTCGCGAGCCGGCTTTCTCACGATTGGCAACGCACGGAGACTCATCATGCAGAAGTGGGCGATTGGCGTGTTCGCGTCGGTGGACGCGGGCTTGGGAGTACATCTGGATGTCGCGAAGGAGCTGGGCATTCACACCGTGCAGGTTCACACGCCGCATAAAGAGTCTCGCAACGAGGCCGCCGCGAAGGCGTTTCTGCAACGCTGCAAAGACGCGGACATCACGGTCACTTGTTTGTTCGGCGGCTTTGAGGGCGAAAGCTACGCCGACATCGCCACGACCGCTCGGACGGTTGGTCTCGTGCCAGAAGCGACGCGGGCTTCCCGTGCGGCGGAAATGAAAGAGATTTCCAACTTCGCGAAGTTGCTGGGCTGCAACACGCTCGGCATGCACATCGGCTTTGTGCCGGAGAAGGGGAGTGCCAGCTACACGTCGTTGATCGAGGTCACGCGCGATCTGCTCGATCACGTCAAAGCCAACGGCCAGAACATGCACCTGGAGACCGGACAAGAGACCGCCGACCACCTGCTCGAATTTATGCACGACGTCGGCCGCGACAACCTCTTCATCAACTTCGATCCGGCCAACATGATCCTGTACGGCACCGGCGACCCGATCGAGGCGCTCAAGAAGGTCGGCCATTTGGTTCGCAGCATCCATTGCAAGGACGCCAAGTGGGCGGCTCCCGATCAGCGCGGCAAGGGATGGGGAACAGAAGTCGCGCTCGGCGATGGTGATGTCGGCATGGAAAACTATCTTCGGACGCTGCAGTCCGTCGGTTACACCGGCCCGCTGACGATTGAGCGCGAGATCGCTCACGATCGCGAGAGACAGAAAGCGGACATCGGACAAGCGGTGCGCTTGCTGGAATCGTTGCGGGCGAAGTTGCTTGGGACGTAGGACGCATTGACAGGCACGGCCGAACTCTGCTATCGGAGGTGGCAAGTTCAGCGTGTTTGTGACTTGGATGTCGTTGAGGTTTTCATTGGTGGCCATTCATCAACAACCGTTTCAACTTCTGATCGCGGACGACGATGCTCAGTTCCGTGAGGTGTTGCGTGCGCTACTGGAGCCATTCTTCACGCTGTTGGAAGCGTCGTCGGGCGAAGAGGCGATCGAAATTGTCGAGGGGGAGCGGGTTGACCTATTGCTTCTGGACATGCATATGGACCGGCTGACTGGCATCGAAACCATTCAAATGGTGAAGATCATCATGCCAGCGGCACCCTGCATTCTGATCACCGCCGACGCGACCGAAGAGCTCGTTCGCGAAGCGACCGACGCTGAGGCGTATTCCGTCCTGAAGAAACCGGTTCGCAAGGCGGAACTGTTGCGAGTCGTAAATTCTGCGATGGTTTCGGCGTATCAAAGCTCGCCGTTTCCAGGGGCCGGGCCAAATGCTGTCTGACCTTCGGCTTATCCGGTTGACGTTCATCGGTTCAGGCCGATAGAAGAGTACCCGGAAAACCCGACATTCGCCGAGAAGTCTGGGCTGAGGAAAGCGTGAAATGGCTGAGGTGACCTTTCAAATCCTCGAAGGTATGGAACGAGGCCGCGTGTTCGCGGAGCTGGAAACGCCGTTCACGATCGGCCGTGAAGAGGACAACGGTGTGCAGCTCAATGACGAGCGAGTCAGCCGCTTCCATTTGAAAATTCAAGAGGACTCCGGAAAGGTGATTCTGACCGATCTGGAAAGCACCAACGGCACGCGAGTCAACGGTGTCCCCACGACGATGCGTGTCTTGCAAGTCGGCGATCTCGTGTCGATTGGCCGGTGCTTGCTGGTCTTTGGAAGCCCCAAGGAAATCGGTCAGCGCTACCGTGCTTCGGATTCGGTGCCACTTCAGAAGTTGAAAGACGTTATCGATGGCTCGCATCCCGGCGAGGAGGACGACTTTGTCGAGACCAGCCGAACGGTTGATCCTGGTTCGGCTCATCCTTCGGACTGGAGCGACATGCTGGACTCGGCCAGTCAGGAACTCGCCGCCGCCCTGCCACCAATTCCCGACACGTTTCGGTTGGCTCAGCGGGCGCAACTTGCCGATTTGATCGCCTTCGTCCATCAACAGATTGTCGTGTTTCTGCAAAATGGTCGTGAGCGATCCGTGGACGACGGTTCGGGAGAACGAGCCGTCGATGGAACCTCGTGGCAGCAGATGATTGCGTTGGAAATACGCCTCGCGCAGATGATCCGCGCAGTCACCGATCCGGACCACGAGTGATTCAATCACCACGCTTGTTCAAGCCGCAGGCTTCGCGGGCGCGATTCAAAACGTCGAGCGCTTTCGCACGCGCTCGTCGCGCACCAGCCTGCAACACGTCTTCGACGTAGCTCGCGTTCGCGGCCAGCTTCTCACGCCGCTCGCGAGCAGGACCGATAAACGCGTCGGCCGCCTCAAACAGGGCTTGCTTGGCCTCGCCGTAGCCCATGCCTCCAGCGCGGTATCGCTCGGCCAGTGCCATCTGCTGAGCTTCCGTCGCGAACAATTTGTAGAGCGTGAAGACCGCGCAAGTTTCCGGATTCTTCGGGGCTTCGACTGGAGTGGAATCGGTCTTCACCGACATGATTTTTTTGCGGAGCTTTTTGGCGTCTTCAAATAATTCGATCGTGTTGCCGTAGCTCTTGGACATCTTTTCGCCGTCGGTCCCCACGACCTTGGCGGTCTCGGTCATCACGCGGGCTTCCGGCAGCACAAAGACGTCGCGCTGAAACGTCAGATTGAACTTCATGGCGATGTCGCGTGTCACTTCAATGTGCTGCACCTGATCGACGCCGACCGGCACGAGGTCGCTGTCGTACAACAGAATGTCCGCAGCCATCAGCACCGGGTAGGAAAACAACCCCGCGTCAGCCGGCAATCCTTTTGCAAGTTTGTCTTTGTAGGCGTGACACTTCTCGAGCAGGCTCATCGGAGTCAGCGTCGTCAGCAACCACATCAACTCGGTCACCTCTGGAATGTCCGATTGCCGAAACAGCGTCGCTTTTGAGGGGTCAAGTCCCATCGCCAACAGGTCGATGGCCGCATCGCGAGTGAAACCTCGCAAGACCGTGGCATCGCGGATTGTCGTCAGAGCGTGCAGGTCGGCGATGAAATAGAAGGCCTGCTGATTGTCCTGCAAGGTGATGTACTGCCGGATTGCTCCGAAGTAATTGCCCCAGTGAAAACGGCCCGTCGGCTGAATGCCGGAAAGAACTCGCATGAATCGTCCTCACGTTTTGCGATGGTTTTCGCGGGATTCCAGCAGTCACGCCTATTTCTGGCAACCGCCGCGATCCGGCAATTGCAGGGTACCGATCAGTTCCGTGATTCGTTGGCAGCCTTGCGACTTCACGACGTCTGAGAGTTGATCGACCAATCGGCTGGCAAGCGTCGGGTCGTAAAAGTTTGCGGTTCCAATCTGCACTGCAGTTGCGCCGGTCACCAGAAACTCCATCACATCGTCAATCGATTGAATGCCTCCCACGCCAATGATCGGCACCTTCACGGCTTGCGCGACTTGATGCACGATTCGCAACGCCAGCGGCTTGATGGCCGGTCCGCTCAGCCCGCCGAGCACGTTACCGAGGATCGGCTTTCGCCGTTTCCAATCAACGGCCATGCCTTGAAACGTGTTGACCAAGGTGACGGCGTCGGCTCCAGCCTCAGCGGCGGCGGCGGCGATGTCGATCACACGAGTCACATTCGGAGTCAATTTGGCGATCACTGGCAGATCGCAAACGGCTCGCACTTCCGCAACGACTTGCGAGGTCAACTTCGGATTGGTAGCGAAGTCGACTCCGCCGCTGACGTTTGGGCACGAGATGTTGAGTTCGACGGCGGCAAGCTCCTTGAACGGATTCAGTCGCTTGGCCATTTGTCCGAACTCGGCGATGTCGTGGCCAGCGATGTTCACGATGACTGGCGTCCCCAAGCCAAGCAAATAACTCAAATGCTTATCGAGAAAAGCTTCGATGCCGTCGTTGTCCAAACCAATGGAGTTCAACAGGCCAGACGAAGTTTCGACCGTTCGAGGCGGCGGATTTCCCATGCGGGGAAGTGGCGTCACGGTCTTAGGAATGATCCCACCGAGACAAGCAAACTCAGCAAACGACTGCATTTCCCGCGCATACCCGAACGTTCCCGAGGCGACCAGGATCGGGTTGGGCAAACAGAGTCGGTTGAGCGTGACTTCAAGAGGGTTCACGCCACGAAATCTAGTGGCCTGTGAGTTTCACGGCCAGTAAGCGAATGACGGCAACTTTCACCCACCGAAACATGATCAGATCACACCGCCATGTGTGCGATAGGGCGTTGCGGTGTCGGGCATGTCAACGAACCAAATCCGTTCCCAGATGTCGTTGATCATTCGCAAATTCTCGGACACATAGATCAACTGGCGAGCACGAGTGGCTGGTTCAGCCGAATACATCGGAATGACGCATCCAACATGCAGGGCAGTAGTTGTCAGCAACAGGCCGAGACAGACGAGCTTTCGCATGATGTCCTCCCTGACATCGAGTTTTGACTAAAATCTGGACGGGCGAGACGTGTTTGGCGGGAAAACTGACAGGGCTTAAACGGTGGGGTTTGCTGGGGGGGACTCACCACGAGCTTTCGCGGCTTCGGCCAGTTCCAACATACGAACTTTTTCTTCCATCTCCTTGCCGGGCTTGAACGTGACGACGTATTTCTCCGCCACGTCCACCCGTTCTCCCGTTCGTGGATTGCGAGCCTTGCGGGCTGCTCGCTTCTTGACTTCAAACACTCCAAAATTGCGAAGTTCGATCCGGCGTTCTTCGACCAAGGTTTCCACGATCGCGTCGAAGGTTTGCTGAACGATTTCCTTCGTCTTCAACTGCGTGAGGCCAATTTTGTCCGAGATGGTTTTGACGATCTCTTTCTTGGTCACGACGGAAGTCTCCTGCCAAAAGTCACCGATCCGCAGTGGGTGTTACAACCCACGAATAGGTCGCAACGGTATTCACAAACTCGATTTAGTGTCAAGTCGCGGAACGGAACCTTGAGTGGAAGACCTCCAGTCCACTGCTCGAACAAGTCGAACAGACGGACTCATCTTCCTTTTTCGGTTCGACAGAACCCGCAACTCCAGTCCAATCGGCAAAATCGGAAAAACCGAGCAGCTTTGCGGCATCCGTTCAGAGTCCCTAAAGCTCCAAATGGGAGGCTTGGGCTTCGACGACGTCGAGCGGAACCAACGGCCCGTGGCCGGCTCCGGGACAGGATTGGCGCATCCGATCCCACGCCTCCTGGCTCCGTAAGTTGCTGCGCCAGAAGGGCCAAGTACGACACTGGGTCGGCCGAGCTTCGTAAATCGAGCAACGTCGGGTCGCAGGATCGAAAAACGTGCAGTCGCCGTTGGCAAACTCGGTCAGCGAGAGTTTCGCGCCCACCAGCCGAGTGTGAAAAATTTTGATCTCACCGATCGACTGCTTTCGAAGCTCCGCGATCTGAGCGATTTCCGCTTCCGAGACCCAAACGTATCCGGCTGGTCCCGTGCAGCAGTTTCCACAGCCAGTGCAGCTAAACTGCAATCCGTCTTTGTACCAAGGTTCGTCCATCGTGCGAGAAAGTCTATGAAGCCGACATCCGCGTCTCAAACTGTCGGCGGCATCGTGTTGTGCGGCGGTCGCAGCGCCCGTATGGGACGACCCAAACTGACGCTCCCGTTCGGAGACGAGCCGATGCTCGTGCGAGTCGTCCGAATTCTTCGCACAACGGTGAACCCGGTCGTCGTCGTTGCGGCTCCCGGACAGGAGGTGCCGCCGCTTTCCAGCGATATCCGAATCCTGCGTGACGAGCAAGAACACCTCGGCCCGTTGGCGGGCATGTCGGTCGGCCTGCAAGCTCTTGCCGAGGAGGTCGAAGCGGCGTTCGTGTCTTCCTGCGATGTGCCCCTTCTCCTGCCTGAGTTCGTTGCCGATATGATCCGTCGGCTGAACGGTCACGAGTTGGCGGTACCGAAAGACGGAGACTTTCATCATCCATTGGCGGCGGTCTATCGGACGTCTTTGGCAGAACGAACGCGCCTGCTTGTTGCCGCTCAAAGACTGCGGCCTTTGTTCCTCATCCAAGACTCTGACTCCGTCGAGGTTTCGGTTGACGAATTGAGAGCGGTCGATCCACAGCTACAATCGCTCCGCAATCTGAATCGCCTGGAAGATTACGAAGCAGCGCTGCGGCTGGCGGGATTGGTTGAATAGGTTTCCATGCAACGAACACCCGACGATGGCTGCTGCGGTTTCGATGACGTGCGAATGCGCGGCTTTCGTGAGCGCGCCACTGTAGGGCAAGCCATCGAATGGCTCGATGCGAGATGCAGGACGCTCAACACGGAGGAGGTCTCGCTGGCCAGCGCGTTTGGCCGAGTTCTCGCGTCCCCTGTCATCGCCTCGTTGGATGTCCCGCCATTTGATCGTTCGGCGATGGACGGATTCGCGGTGCGAGGGACGGAAACGACCGGAGCGGGAGACTACAACCCGCTCGCGCTGCGGCTGATCGGACAATCGTTGCCGGGTCGTCCGTTCGACGGGGAGGTGGTTGCCGGAACGGCCATCCGCATTATGACCGGCGCGCCGATTCCGGCCGGTGCCGACGCGGTGTTGCCGGCCGAGTTCGCGCGTGAGATTGGCGAGCGAGTCGAATTCACTTCCGCGATTGCTCCAGGACGAAACGTTGGACAGCGCGGTGAAGATGTCGCTGCCGGTCAGACAGTGTTCGAATCAGGTCGTCGCTTGCGTCCACAAGACGTCGGCTTGCTCGCGTCGATTGGAGTTCAGTCGGTATCCGTTGTGAAACGCCCGTGTGTGCGAGTCCTCGCGACCGGCGATGAGTTGGCTGTTCCAGGGGGTGCCCGCGAACCGTTTCAGATTTACGATTCCAACTCACCGACGCTGCGAGCGCTGATCAAACGAGACGGGGGAGTCCTCGAATCGTCCCGATTGCTGATCGACGACCATGAGGCGATCGCTGCGGCTCTGACCGAGCCGGGGGCCGACATCATTTTGGTCTCCGGCGGGTCGAGTGTCGGTGCCGAAGATCATGCTCCGGCTGTCCTGTCCGAAGTCGGAGCGTTGCCGATTCACGGTGTCGCGATGCGGCCGTCAAGCCCCACCGGCATCGGCCACATCGGCAATGTGCTCGTCTTCTTGCTCCCCGGCAATCCGGTCTCTTGCTTGTGCGCCTACGATTTCTTCGCCGGCCGAGCGATCCGGCAACTCGGCGGCCGGTCATCCGATTGGCCGTACCTTCGACAGCGAGCAACCGTCGGCAACAAGATTGTCTCCACCGTCGGCCGCGTCGATTATTGCCGAGTTCGCCTCGAAGCCGGCCGCATCGAGCCGATCTCGACCAGCGGTGCGTCGATCTTGTCGAGCATGACGCGAGCTGCCGGCTTCGTCATCGTCCCTGCGGAGCTGGAAGGCTACGCTCCTGGCACTGAAGTCGAGGTTTTTCTGTACGCCCCGCTCCCGTAGCACGCACCGATGACTCAACCCACCGACGAATCTGAACTGCTGCAAGCCGCCGCTCAGGATCAATTCCTGGAGGTGATCGACCGCGACACCGCGATGCAGCGGTTCCTCGCGCCGCTGCGGATGCAACCGCTCGCCCACGAGATCGTCCCGCTGGCCGACGCGCTCGGCCGCATCCTCGCCGACGACATCCGCGCCGATGTCGACGTCCCCGCTTTCGACCGATCCAACGTCGACGGCTTCGCCGTTCGAGCCGCTGACACGATCGGTTCCGCCGACGAGACGCCGAGCCGACTACGACTCAACGGCGAAGTTCTCTCACCGGGAATCGTCGCTCAGCAAATTGTCGAATCGGGAACAGCGACGATCATCGCTACCGGAGGAATGGTCCCGCGCGGGGCGGATGCCGTCGTGATGGTCGAACAGACCGAAGTCGCGAGTCGCGAGTCGAGAGCCAATCCACTTGCCGACTCAACCCTCAACTCTCAACCCTCAACCCTCAACCTGTCAGTCCGCCGCCCGATGACAGCCGGTCAGAACATCACGTTCGCCGGAACCGACATCGCTCGCGGTGAGACGGTGCTCCGCGCCGGAGTCCGGCTGACGTCGCGCGAGATCGGCGTCCTGGCTGCGATCGGCCGAGCGACCGTTGATGTCTTCCGCAAACCGCGCGTCGCGATCCTGTCGACCGGAGACGAAATCATCGCTCCCGGATCAGCCCCGCAGCCCGGCTCGGTCTTCGACAGTAACGCCCCAACGTTAGCCGCCGCTGTCGCCGAACTCGGAGGCGAGCCGATCAGCCTCGGCATCGTGCCTGACGATCTTTCGCAACTGGACGCCGCGCTTCAATCCGCGCTGCAACACGACGCAGTCCTGCTGTCGGGGGGCACGTCGAAAGGAGCGGGCGACCTCTCGTACCGAGTCGTCCGCGAACTGCGCGATCCCGGCATCGTCGCGCACGGAGTCGCGCTCAAGCCGGGCAAGCCGATCTGTCTCGCGGTGACGAACGGCAAACCGGTCGTGATCCTCCCCGGCTTCCCGACATCGGCCCTCTTCACGTTTCACGAGTTCGTCGCTCCCGTGCTGAGAGCCTTCGCCGGACTCCCGCCCGAACAGCGCGAGACAGTTCGCGCGACGCTGCCGCTGCGAGTCAACTCCGAACGAGGCCGCACCGAGTTCTTGCTGGTCAGCCTCGTCCATTCGGAGGCCGGCCTCGCCGCTTATCCGATGGGCAAAGGCTCCGGCAGCGTGACCACCTTCAGCCAAGCTGACGGCTTCATCACGATCGGCCAGCACACCGAACAAATCGAAGCCGGCCGCGAGGTCGATGTCGCGCTGCTCGGCCACGAACTCGCCCCCGCCGATCTCGTCGTGATCGGCAGTCACTGCGTCGGCCTCGACCTATTGCTCAGCGAGTTGCAGCATCGCGGCGTGCGATCGAAGTCGCTGTACGTCGGCAGCACCGGCGGACTCACTGCCGCCAAGCGCGGCGAATGCGACATCGCTGGTATGCATCTGCTCGACGCCGAGACCGGCGAATACAACCGACCGTTCCTCTCCGACAACCTGCGGCTGCTGACCGGCTATCGACGCCAGCAAGGAATCGTGTTCCGCTCCGGCGATGCTCGTTTCACCGATCGGAGCGCCGCCACCGTGATTGCCGCCGCGCTGAGCGATCCGCATTGCACGATGGTCAACCGCAACACTGGCAGCGGCACTCGCATCCTCATCGACCAACAACTCGCCGAGTTCCAGAAGAGCGGCCGGCAACCCCCCGGCTACGCGGTACAAGCGAAGTCGCACAACGCCGTCGCTGTCGCCGTCGCTCAAGGCCGAGCCGATTGGGGAGTCGCCATCGACACCGTCGCCAAAATGTACGGCCTCGCCTTCATCCCGCTGCAAGCCGAGCACTACGACTTCGCCATCCCTGTAGCCCGTTGGGACCGTCCCGCCGTGAAACAATTCCGCGACCTGTTGGTCGACACCAAGATTCGCGATCGCCTTCGCAAACTCGGTTTCGAGCTGTGATCGAATCCCCTGCGCAGCTTGCTTGCAACACGATTCGTCGTCCCTAAGATGTCCCTTTCACTGGGCCGAAGTGGCGGAATGGCAGACGCGCGGGATTCAAAATCCCGTATCCTTTACTGGGTGTGTGGGTTCGACTCCCACCTTCGGCACTCTTCACAGGCGATATCACTGACTCGCAATCGTGCTCAGAACCCCGGTTTTTCCGGGGTTTTCGCGTTTCTGGCGGAGGATGTTCGGCAGCGCAATTCGCAGCGGACGAATTCGCAGCCGTTGTCAGGGCTTCTCTCCGATTCTCAGGTTTTTGGGCCAGTTTTGGGCCAGTGGATGGGCCAGTAAAATCCGCGCGGGATTCTTCCGTGCCAGTCGCCATCATCGTCTGACGCTCTTGGTGAGGTTGTCGCGGAGCGGCCAGCCGACTCACCGCGCTGGTCAGGTCGTGAAGCGAAAGATGCGTGTAGTGGTTCGCGGTCAGCTTGGGGTCGCAGTGTCGAGCTAGCTTTTGAGCCTCGACCAACGACACGCCACTCCGGCCGAGTTGCGTGATGAACTGGCCGCGAAGCGAATGGAAGTCGAACACGTCGCCGCGTTCATCTTCAAACGGCAAGCCAGCCGCTTGTAGGTCGTGACGCATCATCTCCGCGCCGTGACGATTCTTTGCCCATGTTCCCGGCCAGAGCGGTTCCGCGTTCATCGTTTCGCGCCGCCCGTGCGGAGTCATCTTTCGAGCCGCGTCGAACTTCAGAGCGATCGGTGCGGAGTCTCGCTTGCGTTGTCGTTGAGCGAACAACGTCGTGAGCGTTTCGGCCACGAGCGGATGAACTGGCAGAGTGTCACGGCGACGACGTTTCGAGTAGCCAGCTTCCACTGTCATCGTGGGCGGGTTCGCGGTCAGGTCGAAACTCGCTTCGGTCAGGCTTCCCAACTCGCGGGCGCGGAGTCCCGTGAAGGCCGCCACGAGATACAGCAACTCACGCTCCGCGCCGGTCAGACCGCAGAGCGGCTTGCCATCGCGAGCCGCTTTCAACAGTCGTCCGAAGTCCGCTTCGGACAAGCAGCGGCGCGAGCGTCGAATGTCATCCTCACCGTTGAGCCTCGAAAGGTGAGCCAGTGGGTTTTCAGGCGAGCGACGATCCTTCACCAGCCAGCGGGTGAATCCTTTGATGGCGGTCAGGTAGTGGTTGCTGCTCGCGACACTCAAGCCGGGGACGGTATTGCCATCGTTGTCTTTCGTTGGTTCGCGTTCATCCGCCAGCCACGACGCCACGGCCGCCGGCTTGATGTCCGCGAGTCGTCGGAAGCCGCATCCATCATTGATCGACTCGATTCGTTGAATTGTTCGGGCGACGTGATCGGCCGAGTTTCGTTTCGCCTCCAAGTGTTTCCGGTACTGCGCGACGTGCGAAGCCATCGGTTGCTTGCGGTGATCCTCAAACGGATCAGACACGCCCGCTTGGCTCTGCAACGACTTCCGCTTGAGTTCAGCCAGCATCAACCCGGCCAGCGTCTTGTCGGGGCAGAGCGGCACTCGCCGCCAGATTCCAAGATCATCGCGATACTGGCCGTACCAGTTCGGCGTCTTGTGTTGAACTCGCTCGCCGGTGATCGGATCAACCGACCAAAACGTCCGCTTGAAGAGCCTCGCCATGTTGGAACCCTTGCTGAGAAGACCCCACGCAAGCCGACAGCTTCTCAGGTCTGCCGACTCACGGGGGCCAAGGTGGGAAGAGAATACCAGACGCCGACGATCAGCGTCAGACGTTGTTGAATTGGTAGCTACGCTCGCCAAAGCGTGGGTTCGGTGATTGCCCACACTCTGGCGAGTGTGGCTACAGCCCGACGTGAAGCGGTCACGCCGCCGCGTCGTCACTCATTGACACTGACGAAACCTCGCCGCTTGCGGGGTTCGTTGAAGTTGTGTCATTCGGCGCGGGGGTTGTGTCAGAGTCGTTGGCGGGATCGCTTGCCGATTCCACCAACACGAACACGGCGGTCGGTCTCCCGCCGGCCTTGCCAGACGGGGATTGTTCCCAGCGTCCCAAGCCGGCCGCGACCAGAGCGTTCAAAGTTTGCTCGGCATCGTCCGATGTTGTGAACGCCGAGCTACAGCCCGGCGATCGCATCAACAGCCGAACGGTCAGCCGTCCGCCGCGTTGCTCGGCCGCATCGATGGCCAGGCGTCGCCGCCGGCTTTCTTCCGAGTCGTCAATGTTGCCGAGCAGCGCGGACACCCGCTTCGCTTCGTTCGCGAACCACTTCACCAACACGATAGCCGCATCCATGCTCTGTTCATCGACCGCGCTGGTGGTCGCAGGCGTGTAGCCTTCCGCTGCCCAGCGAACCAATTGAATGAGCAACGCCAGCCGCGCCGCATAGGCTTCCAGCTTGGACCACGCCGCCGAGAGATCATCGCCGAGCAACGACTGCTCGCGGTTGTGAGCGTTGAAGAATCGGACGAACTTTTCTTTTGCTTCCGGCGACAACGGCAACGCGATGGGAACCGGGTTGCCGTGTTCGTCCGCGCCGAAGTCGAGCGACAGCAGCCGTTCGACAATGTGCCGATAGACCGCGTCCGACTCTTCCGACACGTCCGCCTCGGACCATTGCTTCGGGCGTCGTGGCGGCATCGCCACCAACAGCCGAGCCAGCAAGCCGTTGTCTCGCAACTCCGGGTTCGATGCGACGCGGGACATCACCTTCGGCTGAATCCCACCCGTCACCGAAATACAGGCTCGCGGAATGTGCCGGCATTGGTGATCCGTTTTCCGATCCACGGTGATCGGCCCCGCCCGATGAATCGACAGCCAGCGTTCGACATCGGAACCGCGACCGCTGCGATACTGATTGAAGCCGCCGAACCAGCCGGCCAGCTCATCACAGCACAGCGTCAACCCTTGCGGTTGTTGCTCCAACAGCGGCGCGAGCGTCTTCACAATCAGGTCATCGACCAAATACCGCTTGGCAATCGGTTCGGTGAGCGGAAGCGGGATCGCATCGCCGCGTTGCCGGCCGCTCCGTTTCCACTCTTGAACCGCCGCGTCGTACTCATGCTTGGCTTGGTCGTATTGCTGTCTCGCTTGCCGATACTCCGCGAACGCCGCCGACTGAATCGCGTCCAGCGGTTCTTTCGCAAGTGCCCACGCTGGCGACTTCATCGTTCCCGATGCCGAGACAATCACCGTCCACAGCAGACACGGCTCAGACCATTTCCGCTTGAGCTTCACAACGCGCGAGTTTCCCACCGCGCTAGGCATCCGCGAACATTGGCGGCTTTCGGTCTGATCGACTTCAACGGTGAGATCGTTCCACTCAAGTACGAACTCTACGATCAACGACGACTGGAGCGTAAGGAATCAAACAATCTCCCGATCGCTTCGTCTGAATCAGATTCATCAGGCCGAAAACTCGGTCGTTCATAGCCGCCACCATCGGGTTCCGGACGTTCTTCACTTCGTCGTTCAATGGCTTGGTTGCGCAAGTAACCCAACGTCTTGGAAATGTCGATTCCCCACGCCGTGCCGACCCTTTCAAGCTCACTAGCCCAGCCATCAATGTCATCCGCGGAATCGGCATTTGACATGATCGCATCTGCCTCTTGCTCGCAGAACTCTTCCACTCGCGAGGTCAATTCGGATCGATCGCCAACGTCAATTGACGTCCCATGCTGAGTGATAAACTTGCCCCAAGATTGCCAATCATCAATGCTGTCGAGCGTTCGGTCGATCCGTTCGACCAACTTTTGGATCAAGGCGTCATGCTGAGTGTTTTGTCGGCTTGATTGAATTAGCGTATCCATGAACTCAATAAAGCTGACTGTGATACTGACTTTTCCCTGGTCATCGAGTTCCTGCAGAAGCTGACAGGCTTCATCGAGCAATTCCGGTTTGCACAGATCGGTCGCCCAACTGGCAATGCTTGAAAAACGTTCCCCGTGATTCAGCCAACCTCGTTCCAAACGCTTCCCTGCAAAATCGACAAGTCTCAAACTTGGACTTCGCACTCTAATCGTCCGCCTAATCGCAGTCCTCAGAGCATCCGAGTCGCCAATGAGTCCGGTTGCAATGACTGAATGCTTGCCGTCCTTTTGAAGCCCCATGAGCGCTTCGATTTGTGTGAAATAACGCGCCGATTCCAGCAGCTCACCAGCGAGTTGCGAACTGGCTCCGATCCTGGCCGTGACGAAATCTTTCACCGACGGGTTGTGGAAACTGACCGCAGTCATGGAACCAACCCGCTCGGTGCTGATGAATGAACCGTCAAGCTGTTTCAAAGTTCGTTCGTACTTCAAATGAATCTCGCCTGGCGCGCCGACTTGACCCGAAGAGGGCAGGCAGGCGTTCCACGCTATTTCCAAATCGGTGAAATCCACCCGTTGTGGCATCGTGGCGAGAACATGCAGCAAGCATCGAGCCTCAGGAGTCAGATGAGACTCAAATGCGTGCTCCCAGATTTGATTTGGATTATCGAGGTTGGCGACAAATTCATCGACGAATTGTGGCGAAGTCACGCTGGCTCGTCCCATTCCCATCGTCATCCATTCAATAATGCGAGGGCTGAAATTGGGATGGTCGATGACCTTTCGGTAGCGTTGCTGAGACAGAAGCGACTTGATGCAAGCTTGGGGAACTTTCGAGAAGTAGAGATGGTTGTAGAGAATTCGAGCACGGTTCCTGCGAGTGTATTTCGCCAGTTCAACAATGCACTTGGCAAGTTCCAGTTCCGGCCCACTGAGGCGCTCGTACCTCTGTTGTGCTTCGGTCAGGATGTATTCGCGGGTGGTCAGGATGACCCGTTTGTTTTTTCCATGCGACGCCGTCTTTAGCAGACGCAGAATTCCTTCGTCTTCGTTCTTCGAGAGTCGCTCACCCAGGCTTGATCGCCCCAAGAAATCGTCGAAGTAGATGACTTGCTTTCGCTTCGAGTCGAGTTGGTCGAGAGCCTCCCGCACGTCTTCCCTCGCCGTGATGAGTTCGTAGCCATCATCCACAAATCGAGTCACCAGGATTTGTGCCAGCGTCGTTTTTCCAATCCCCGGAATTCCTGAAACGATGCAGTACCGAAATTTCGACAGAATCTCCATTGCGTCGTCAAACGCAGCGGTCTGAACGTAGAGCGACAGTCTGTGGGCGATCTCCTCCTCTTCCATTTCATTCCAAACGGCAGTCCCGTTCTTGAGGATTCGCCGCAGAACGGCCGTGCTCGTCAGCCATAACTTGTGGTGCGCGGTCTCAACCTTCGGATGGTCCCGTAAGAGACCATTCAAGTCGTTGCAGCCAAGGACGTCGTCCGTGGAAAGGCAGTACGGTTTGAGAATCGCGACCAGCGTTTTCTTGTTGTCCGGCGTGAGTCCAATCGACGTGCAAAGGATGTATCGCTTCGGTTTGAGCTTCTTCAGCTTTGGCAACTCTTCACGCTCGACCTTTGACTTGAGCTTCGAGAAATCTGATCGGCAATAATGCTTGCATTGTACGATCGTGTCGCCGTCGCGCGAGGCATTCAGCAAGTCGATCCCACCGTCGCGACCTTTGGTGAACGACTGCAACCGCAACTGCAACGATGCCTGCAGCAAGTCGCGGCAAAGCTCTTCAAAATCCGCATCGGACAAACTGTGGAATGTGTAGCCGGACATTCTGTGAGGTTCACGGATCGCCGTTTCGAGTTCAACTCATTCGGAGACTTCGGCTTGATGTGGAACGCGGTTGCATCCTGGAGAAGATCGCGATCATCACCCTAAACTTGGCGTCGGTAAATGCGGTGATCGGCGTCTTGTAAGTTCGCGCACGATGTCGTTCGCGACAGCGGATGACCTCACAGTCAAATCTCCTTCGCTTTTTACGTCGTTCGCGGCGTGACAACGAATTGGCCGCAAGGACACCCGCTCGCGAGTTGAGTGGCTCAGGACGTCCGTGCCGGCTTGGCGGACCTGATTGGCAGTCCGTGGCCCTTCATAGCTTCGGTTCTGGTGCAGGTGGGCGTCCGCCGTCGTCGGCTCGCAGCGCTTTGATCAACTTCCCAAGTTCACGCTCAAACGTAGCATTGTCCGTCTCCCAGCCCATGAAGTCGGCTGCGAGGCGTGATTTCACTTGTTGGGCCTTTCCGTTGTTCCACTCGAACAGAAAGCCGTCCAAATTCAACGGGATCAACGACAGCACCTTCCGGCGTCGCTCTTTCATCAACTCGCGTTCTTTGGCGAAAGCAGTCTCAATTTCGTTATCGACCCACCAACTCGTGAGCGAATGCCGAGACCCACATAGCAGCACCTTGTCCCAGAGCCGAATGCCACGATCAACCTGCTCGTGAATGTCATCGCCCGGAAGCAATTGGTGCTCGTCCAACCAACAGCGAATGCCGCGTCCCTGAAGCGCATCATGCAGCCGCCGAGCGAACGGTTTGTCGGCGTGGCCATACGAGATAAATGCTGAGAAGAATTGGATCGGCTGATCGTTTCTCAGGTTAATGACTTCGTAACCAATCGTGAAGATGTCCCTGAGATAGTTGAAGAAGTAGGCGGTTCCTCCGTCGGGGATTACGTTCCCCGATGGAAGTTCAAGTCAAGAACGGAGGAACCACCATGGAACGACAGTACGGGACAGGAAATGGACGGGGCAAGACAT
>SYJG01000390.1 GCA_005798445.1 Planctomyces sp. | reverse complement strand
GTCAGCCCCCCGGTGGTTTCGATCTCCGCTGAAGACCGGGGGGCTGACGCCGCCCCGCTCGCCTGGGAGTCATTCGGCACTTCCAGGATTGACTGATTCTTCTGTCCGTCGAGCTTGCCGGTGATCATGACCGACTTCGGCAACGGCTGGCCTTTCGGAAGGCGGGCCACGGCCGCCAGTTCTTGGCCGTGGGCTAGCGAGTTTGTAAGCAACAGCCAATTCGTTTCAGGGGCAGCGTCTTTGGAGCGTTCTCCCTCGCTGGCGCTTCGGGTTGGTGTGGAGCGCACCTCGATTTCGGTGAGGCGCGGGGCGTTGAGAGTGCTGAGCAGGTCGAAGGCTCGCCAAGCGACCGCTTCATCGGGGTTGATCTGCGTCACATGACCGCCGCTGTGATTCGCGGCTGTCTCCATGAAGGATTTGGACCAACGCTTTCCGACGGCCACGCCGACGTACCGCGCCTTCGTGGGCATGAGCCGCAACAGAGTCGCCTCGTCCCGCTCGCCGAGCACGGGAATGCCGGTCCCCAGATGCACGATCCACGACTCGCGTTGACCGCGAACCTGCTTCTGCACCGCTTGCAGAGCTTGCTCCAAGTCGAGCGCACCGATCGGAGCGACTTCCCGCAAGAACTCTTGAGCCGCAGCTACGTTCTCCAACGAACAGGGGACCGGTTTGCGTCGGAACGCATCCGCTTGAGTTCCCGCTCGGATGATCGAGAACGTGTCGGTGTGCTCGGCATTTTCGAGCAGCACTTTCACGATTTGCCGCTGCGTCTCGGCCAGGAGGTCGTTTCGATCGGCCGAGTTCTCGACGAGGAAAATCCACTGCTGCGGCGACCGCTGACGAGCCGCCGCCAGCTCCGGCCGATACCGCAACATCACATATTGAAACCCATCTTGCTCGCACACCGACCACGCTGTTCCAGGCGAGCGGGGGGTGTTAGCCCCCCGGTTCTGCGGCAAAGACACCGGGGGGCTGACGCCGCCCCGCTCGCCTGGTGAATTGATCTCGACAACCAAATCGCGATCCAACGCCGCGTATTCTTCCTTGCCGTCGATGATGAGATCCCGCTGCTCGTCGCGCGAACTCAGCAAATGCGACGGTGAGTACCACTTCGCCCCGGCCTCGTCCTTCACACGAAGATGAGCCGACCATTCCTTCACGCCTTCCAAGCTGTGCCCGGACGGGAAGCGATAGACGCTCTTGCCGTAGTCGTTCGGCAGCCGTTGCGTGTAGCTCAGCAGGATACGTTTCTCTTGGCGAGCTTCCAGCGGGAAGACACGCATCTGAAACGTGCTGCCGTCCACCCACTCCAACAACGCCGGGTCGCGGCGCGTGTGACGAATCTGCTCGAAGACGTTGCGGCCATAGTCCCGCTCGACCATGCCCCCTTCCATCAGCTTGCCGTTCACATACATCGCCAATCGCGACAGTGACGCATCGGCCGGCAACGGGAAGCGGAACGTCCCCTCAAGCTGCTGCCAGGTGTGATTGAAGTACGTCTGGTCGATCGTCGTCCGAGCGAAACCCTCTTCGATGTGGACATCGACGTGAAACTTTCGCAGCGACAGTTTCATCTCCTGCCCCTGCGGATCAACGACGGTGACGGTTCCGCCGGCATGTTCGCTGGCCGGCACGACGATCGAGCCTGCCGCCGCCATCAAATCCTTGACCCACTCGACGACATACGCCGATCGCTTCGCCAGACGCAGCTCTGAGGACTTCGATTCGTCCAGATCGGCAATCAGTTCGTGCCCGGTGGGAATGACATCCTCGACGCCGCTGACCTGCACCTTTCCCTGCGTGACGACGACGTTCGTCGCCTTCTCTCGAGCCTTCACGACGAATTTCGTTCCCAGCGCCGTCACCGTGCGATGCGGTGTCTCGACGACAAATCGCTCTGAGTTCGTGGCTGGCACGACTTCGACAAACACTTCGCCAGCCAGCAGCTTCACGCGCCGTTCGCCGCTGATGGTGACTCGCGAATGTTCGTTGATCGACAACACCGAGCCATCCAACAACGTCACCCGCCGCTTCTCGCGCGGTCCCGTGCTGAGCGTCTCACCGAGCTTCACACACTGGATCGCCGCGATGCTTGTGGATGTCTCAGCCTGGTTCGATCGAGAACCAGAAAGACGATTGTTCGACGACAGCAACTCGCCTGACCACAGCGGCGGTTGCTCAACGTCATCGAATCGTTGAAACACCAGTCCGACGGCCACCAACGCCGCACACGCCACAACGATGCCCACCTGTGACAGCCGCCGTGTCATAGGCGAGCCGGAGGGCGTTAGCCCCCGGGCATGCAGATCATGACCCGCCCGGAGGTTAACGCCCTCCGGCTCGCCTGTCCGTCTACGGGTGGCGATCGAACGCCGGACCTGCTGCATGATGCGCCGCGTCGCCAATTCCATGAGCGGCTCGGCATCCACTGCGTCCAGCGCCGCGGCGATGTCCGCATCAGACTCCGGTCGATCCAGTTCGCTTAACGCCGCGGCAATGCGGTTACGAATGAGGTCGTCCGACAGATGGTTGTGGTTCAATGATTCGCTCATGGTGTCCTCTCAACTAACCCGAAGAGCATGTGATTTTTCGCCCTGGGCCTACGTCAGGGGTTGAACGGCTTTTGCACCGCTCGAATTTCCCGAGAGAGTTCGAGTAGAGCAAAGACCGTTGAACCACTGCCTCACGGGCGGTGGCGAAAAATCACAACCCCGAACCTTCAGCAGCGAGTTCCCGTTCTTCGATCTCTCGCCGCAGTCGCTCCAGCGCCCGACGGCGATAGACTCGTACGGTCGATGCTGGAATGCCTAGTTCACTGGCTAAGTCATGACTCGCGACGACGCCGTCGCGCGAGTTCGCATCGGCCAGCACGATGCGTCGTTGATTCTCCGGCAACAGTGCGAGCAACTCGCGCAGCAATTCCGGTGGAACCCGAAGAGTCGGTAACTCACCGTCACCCACTACATGGTCCGATTCGCCGTTTGGACGCCGATCAATGACCTCGGCGAGCAACCGGGGTTCGGTGCTCATTTCCAACTGCCGAGCTTTGTGCCAGCCATGTTTCAAGATATCTCGAACCAAGTTCTCGGCGATCCGAAAGAACCAAACGCGGAGCGATGCCAACGCCGGATCAAACCGCGTGCGGTGCTGCCACATCCGAAACAAAGCCGCGGCCAGGACATCTTCAAAATCGGTGGCGGTCAACCGCCCGACAAAGCGTCGCCTGAGCAGCGCCAGAATCGGCGGTCCATGCGTCCGCAGGATGACTTCTAAGACCGCTTCCTCCCCGGCTCGTAGCCGCGCACCCAGGTCCGGAGATGAGTTGCTGCGAGTCATGTCGCATCCGTTGCTCGAAGGAAGAACTCTCGTTGTGTCGAGCCAAAAGCCGGGCGTAGTGACCCGCAATCAATTCGTGCGACCCAAATGAGTCACATGACTTCAACCAGCCACATCTACATACGCCAGCCCGTTACATGTCAGTCTGAGTCGGAATCGGGGTCGCGAGTTTTTTTCCTGCCGCATGATGTCGCTCAAAGCTGCGGACTTCGAGACATCGCGACATGAAAAAGACTCTCGACCCCCATACAGTCCCCGACCTTGAGTCGATGAGCGCCGCGTGGACTCGACCTGGCACTCGAATGGTGGTGCCGTCACTGATTTGGTGTTGATCGATTTGTGGGATGAGCGGGATCGGCATGAATTTGGCAACGCTCATGGCGTTTGCTACGGTGGTGATGAAAAAGGACTTCCGATGCCGCTCACCGATCATCCTTTGGGCAACTATCGTTTTCTGCCGGGCATCGCGCCGTACTCGTGCGGTGTCGTTTCCAGTCCCGGCTTCGAGATTGTGCATGTCACGCTGCAGCGGCCCGTCGCCTATCGCGAAGGGTTCGAGACGCTCGCTGCATTCCTCGCCACGGAAAACCGTCCGAAGTCCGCACTCTGTGCGATTGAACTGCGGTCACCTCGGCCGTTCCGCTTTTCAGGTTTCGCCGAATTCAATGCCGAGTACGCCGCGATCCTGCAAAGCTGGGGCGTCTTCGTTGATGGAGTCAATCCGGTGGCTCGGACGAATGTCGCTCCGGTCGTCAACCCGCCCGCCGAGCCGATGTTGTCTGGCTTCTCGTTCACGCGGCAAAGTTGCGGCACTTCGCCGCCGACGTTTGTGGTCGCCGGTGCCGGAGAACTTCCAGAGGGAATCTTGTCGCGGGAAGGAATCGTGGCTCTCGGCGACATCTCGCCCGCTGGTCTGGCGATCAAAGCTCGTTTCGTGATGGACTTGATGGAGACTCGGCTGCGAGGACTCGGCGCGGACTGGCCGCAGGTCAGCACCGTCAATGTTTACACGGCGTACTCACTGACGCCGTTGTTGCCGGAAATCCTCTTGGGCCGCATTGGTCCGGCGAGCATGCACGGCATCACCTGGCACTTCAGTCAACCGCCGATTGCTGAGATCGAGTACGAAATGGACATGCGCGGAACGCGCACCGAACTCCGCCACGATTGAGCGGCTTCGAGCCTTAGCCAAGAGTGTTGTTCGGGAGCCGTGAGGGAGCGGAGAACTCGACGCCGATGGCCGGATCACTCGGCCGTGTAATCTGTGACTTTCAAGTCGGGCAACTGCTGCTTGAGCCGATCGACGGCAGCCGGTTTGAATTTGAGATCCGTGATGTAAAGTGTTTTCAACTTCGTCAGCCCCATCAAATGTTCCAGTCCGGCGGTCGTGATCTGGGTGCCGTAAATGTTGAGCACTCGCAATTCGGACAGGCTCTTGACGTGAGCGAAACCGGCGTCGCTGATGGCACATTTCGCGATGAACAATCGTTCGAGGCTTGTCAGTCCTTTGAGCTGCGCCATCCCCGCGTCAGTCACCTTCGTTGCGGTGAGGTGCAGTTCCTTGAGTGTCGCGACACCCTGAAGCTGTGCCATCTCGGCGTCGCCGAACGACGTTCCGGCGACATTGATCGCAATCACGTTCCCCATGCCATCAACGACGGCTGCATCCAGCGCGGCGAGTGCGGCGGTGAGCGGTCGTTGCTGTTCGCTCGTGAAGAGACGAACGACTCCGCTGAGTGTGATTTGCGATCCGGCAATTGACATCTTGCGCAAGCGGGTCAGGCGTTTCAGGTGCGACAACCCCACGTCGCTCACGGCGGTCCCGGTCAGATTTATTTCTTCGAGATCGGTGAGTTCGGCGAAGTGTGCGAGGCCGGCATCCGAAATTGACGCCCCGTTGAGGTCCAGACGAACAAGTCTCTTGAAGGCCGCCAAATGGGCGAGTCCCGCGTTGTCGAGCCGTGAGTCGCACGCAATCAACGTCTGCAACTGGTCCAGCGGCTGCAATCGAGCCAGCGCTGCCGCAGTCGCTCCGGCCGGCATCGTCAATGATCGCAGTCGTGTCAGCCTTCTGAGTTCAACGAGGTGCTCATCGGCAATCGACGTCAGTTCGAGGTCCAGCAGTTCCAAATCCGGTAGCGCAGCAAGGTGCTTCAAGCCGGAACCACGAATGCTCGTTTCCGAGAGCTGCAGAATCCGCAGTTGTTTGAGCGCTGCCAAATGTTCCAAGCCGACATCGGTTACGGAGCAGCGGCTCAGCGTGAGACTGCGAAGACCACGCAGCGATGCGAGTCGCTCAATCCCTCGATCCGAGAGTCGATGGCAACCGGTCAGGTCCAGGACTTCAAGATCGGACAACTCGGCAATGGAAATCAGGCCGTCATCGGTGATCTGGCGGCAATGCGACAGCTCGAGTTGCCGGAGACTTTTCATGTGAGCCAGTTTCCGCAGCCCGACATCGCTGACGTGTGGCGGAAGGACGAGAGTTTTGAGCTGCGGCAGCCGAGCCACATGTGCCAGACCGGCATCGGTGATCGAGCGGTAGGGGCGCAAGTCCAGCCGAGCCAAATTGGTCATTTCTCCAATCGAACCCAGCCCGACATCGTCAACAACCGGCGGCAACGCCAGCTTCGAAACATGTGGCAGGTGCCGAACTTGCTCCAGTCCAGCATTCGCCGCAACACAGGCGGACAAATCCACGGACACGATCCGATTCTCGGTATCCCGTTCCAATCTGGCTCCGAGACGATCCAGTTGAGCGACGGACTCGGCCAACCGATCGGATGCCACGCAACGCTCACCGCAGGCTGTCAGCAACGCCCATAAAACGATCGCAGTCCAGATCCATGTCGAATGTTGTCGCATCGTGATTTCAGCCCTGAACGAGCTCCCGAATGACATCGCCTTTTGGCAAGATCGGGACCGGCCGCCCGACACTATTCACAAACGTGTGTGCGAAGTTGATCCCCAGGCTGTGATAGATGGTGGCCAACAGCGACTGATAATCCAACGGTCGATCGCGCGGCTGTTCTCCCTTGTCGTTTGTCGAACCAACGACC
Organism: Planctomyces sp.; assembly: GCA_005798445.1. Taxonomy (GTDB): domain Bacteria; phylum Planctomycetota; class Planctomycetia; order Planctomycetales; family Planctomycetaceae; genus SXKJ01. The sequence continues at coordinate 1,576 of SYJG01000390.1, read as the reverse complement.
TGGCCCATGTTGAGTCCACCGCCGAAGAGCAGCGCACATCCAGCCGGCCCCCAGTGTTCGCGGCCCGGGCAACCTTTGTGGACGTGGACTCGCGGCGTGCGACCGAACTCGCCCGCAACGACGACCAGCACTTCGTCTTCGAGTCCGCGGTCCGAGAGATCTTCGATCAACGCGCTCACCGACTGATCGAACTGCGGCCCGCGCTGGCGCATGATCTCGAAGATGTTGCCATGCACAGCGTGATCGTCCCAGCCGATCATCGTCTTTTCGTAATCGCCGCGCCCGTCCGGACAGAAACGGACGGCGACAACACTGACCCCCGCTTCCACGAGCCGGCGAGCCAACAGGCACTGCTGCCCCGAGGTGTGCAAACCGTAACGCTGCCGAATTCGGTCCGGCTCGCGCGACAGGTCGAAGGCTCGGGCGGCTCCCGAACCGGTGAGCAAGTCGATCGCTTGTCCGCGAAACGCATCGGTGGCTTGCATCTGCTCGGCAAAGTCTTGGCTTGCCAAATCAGGCTTCCGACGACCGAACTGATCCAAGTCCTGGAGCATTCGAAGTCGAGTCTCCAATTGCGTCGGCGAGCCTTTCATCCGCAGGTTTTGCACAACGAAATCTGGCTTCGAAGGATCGCCCGCAACTGCGAAGGGAGCATGAACCGGTCCCAGAAACGCCGGCCCGCCGCGATGCAGCCCGCTGCTGATATCGACGTAGCGCGGCACTTCCTGACGAGCAATGCCAGCATCTCGTTTCACTCCGGACTTCTTCAAGCCCATCGCCAGACGCGGGTCGGTTGATTCGCCGATTTGCGCACCCCCCTCGGCTTCTTCGGCTCGCTTGCGACTGACGACCGAAGCCAGATCGGGGTACCGGGATTTCGATCCCTCCGTTTCGCCGTCCCACCCGGTCAGCACATTGTGTGAACCAACCACATGATCCGACGACGGCTGATGCAGCGACCGAATCACGCTGAACCGGTGCGCGAGATGAGCCAGTCGCGGCAGCACCTCGCAGAACTCGATGCCCGGCAGCGTGGTCTGAATGGCCGCCAACTCTCCACGAAACTCGACTGGCGCTTCCGGTTTGGGATCAAAGGTCTCGAAGTGGCTCGGCCCACCGTCTTGCCAGAGCAGAATGAGAGAACGCTTCCGCGCTCCGGGAGAGGTTGCAGCTTCAGCCCGCAGTCTCAGGACATGCGGCAAGCTGAGAATCCCGACCCCCGCCAGCGATTGCCGAATGAAGGCGCGACGGCCCAAGTCAAAATCCATGATCGTTCGCTCTGTGATAATCGGCATGGCCGCATTCCTCATCAGAAGGATTAAGGAAACTAGGAGGGCAAGATCAAGTCCCAATCATACTTTCAAACTGCATGGAGTACACAATTTGTAGCCGTCCATTGTAGTGGCGTGCTTTACGGGTGAGCGCAGCATGAAGAAGACTGCGAGTTCTCTGTTGTCGAGAGTGGAACGAACTCGACGGTGCGAATTCGCCGAGTCGCGTTGAGATCGCCCGTTGGGAAGCGATCGGGGGCTCGTCCGAATGGGGTTCTCGTCCCGGGCCAGTTCTGCGAATTGTG
>SYJG01000389.1 GCA_005798445.1 Planctomyces sp. | reverse complement strand
GATTCGGGTAAGGTGGCAGAGGGGATGTCTGTGAAGCAGGTCGTCTCGGAACCGATGGCGAGGACGGAGGAGGAGGACGCGGCACAGGCAATGGTTTCGGAGCGACTGCCACCGAACCGGCTGAGCGCGGAGCCGATGGCCAGGACCGAGGAGGACGCGGCACAGGCAAAGGTTTCGGAGCGACTGCCACCGTACCGGCTGAGCGCGGAGCCGATGGCCAGGACCGAGGAGGACGCGGCACAGGTGGCAGAGGTGCCCCTGATTCACAGAAGCGAGCAGGTGATGGCGAAGACGGAGACCGAGGCGGCAAAGGTGGAAGAGCTGTCCCTGATTCACAGAAGCGCGCAGCCGATGGCGAAGACGGAGACCGAGGCGGCAAAGGTGGAAAGGCGGAAGAGGACGCGACAACTGCGCTGATGCTCCGACCCATATCGTCGCTCTGCTTTGACACGACAGAAGGAACGTTCCAGGTCGACGACGAACCACGGGTCAGGTCTGGCGTCCTTCATGGGGATCCAGGTAGCCCGACGATGGTTTTTCGTTTTGAGGACATCGACATCCCTGCCGCGACAAAAGTCACAGCGACAGGTCGATATCCTCTGGGACTGATCAGTACCAAAGGCGACATCACAGTTGCTGCTGACTTCGATTTCAGTGGAACAAATGGATCAGATGGCGACGACGGATACGGTACCTTCGGTGGTGGCGGGGGAGCCGGAGGTGCTGGAGGCGGTGCGTTCCTGTTGGTCAGCAATGGGTCGATCCATTTTGACGGTCGAATTAACGTGTCTGGAGGGCTACCTGGAAGAAAGGGAACCGGTCAAATCTCCGAAACGGACGATGAGTTTCCGTTAAATGGCTGGGGCGGTGCGGGAGGGAAGGGTGGCTCCGGTGGAGTCGGCGGCGGTAACGGTGGCGATGGCGCTCGATCGCTGGCAGGTGGTTCTGGCGGATCGGGGGGCGCTGGTGCGGGTGGCGGCGGAGGTGGAGGTGGAGGTGGAGGGGGCGCAGCAAACGGAACCGGAGGCACGGGAGGCACCGGGAACGCGCCCGGGTCGAGTGGAGGCGCTGGTGGCAATGCTACGGCGACGGCTGGTGGAAACGCTGGGAACGGAGGTACCGGACAGGCGAATGGCGGTAATGGAGGCGGAGGCGGCAGCCTCACCAGTAGGAATGGCGGCGCAGGGGGAATGAAGATGGGCGCTGGTGGGGGCGGTGGAGGCGGAGGCGGCGGTGGGGATGGGAATCCCCCGGGAGCTGGCGGTGGTGGAGGCACAGGAGGCGGTAGCGCCGCCGGTGGTGGGCCAGGCGGCCCTGGATCGCAAACGCAACTGGAATCTCCTCGTACCGGTCGACTGCGAGACCAGGCATTGGTGTCTAGCGGTGCCGCACGGACGGTGCTTGTCTCGCACAGCGTCGCAGTCGCTCATGGGGACTTCGGCGTGAGGCGTTCCGATCACAAAAGAAGCGTCCCTGGTCGCGGTGGCGACGGTGCGTTTATGTTGGTGGCCCCCAAGGGAATCTTCTTATCCGACAGAACCCTCTTTGGGTGCCACGGTCTCGGCGTCATCTATGGTGAACTATCGAATCAAGCGATCGTCGAGTCCGCTGGGCCAACGGATTTCACCGTGGTCCCGTTCTCAAGGTGGGACGGAGTTTCTACAGGTGCCTTCTTGCTTCGGGGCGGGGCCGGTGGCGGCGGTCAAGGTGGCGATGGCCATCTCATTCCGGCGGAGAAGGGTCAGAGTAGACGGGTAACCTCCTCCGGGCGGTGATCGCGAAAGGCATCCAAGACTGGTCGCGTGCTACGCGGAAAACAATTCGCGGAGCACGCGGCCGGTGCTGACCGGCGTCGGCCGGTCGAGGCGATCGTGAATCTGCGTCTCGGGCGGGATGCCGAGCGCGTCGTACATCGTCGCCGTCACATCCTGCGGACCAACGGGGTTGTCTTGAGCAAAGCCCGCATCCTTGTCGCTGGCTCCAGAGACGAATCCCTGCTTGACGCCTGCTCTGGCCAAGGCGATCGAGAACACGTTGACTCCAGCATGTGGTGGCAATCCCACATCGGTTGCTCGTCGTCCTTTTTGCGATGCCAGTTGAGTTGCACGAGCCACACGCCTGCTTCGACCAGCCGCCGCGCGAGCAAACAGCTTTGTCGGAACGAATGCCAGCCGTACCGATCTCGAACGAGTGGCGATTCGTGATCGAGCGAGAACGCATCGCGCGCCTTGCGCGCCGACGAGCAAGTCGAACGCCTGCGACACTTGATGCTCAAACCGAATCGGTGCCGGGCCCGATCCGAGTCGGTCGAACTCGCGGCTGACGTGACCGAGCAGCGATGACCGAGACATTGCGAACTCACATCGCCGAGCAACGACAATTCCGGAATGCGAACCGTCGGCACGGCCGGGTCGTTTATCCAGTCTCAACGGATTCCCAAGAAGCCGGCATCCTGTCCCGGATAGAACGGCACATTGAAGATCGGTTGCGGCAACGTCACGGCGGTCGACGAGCCGGCGCGCGAGCTTGCGGCGAGGCCGAACATCGCGGTGGATACGATCCGATCCTGAAACAACTCAACCGCTTGAATGTCGGACACATCACGATGGAGTTCACCTCACCCGGTGCCGGAGACATGTCGGTGTTTCAGCGGTTGCCCGAACACATCGAGATCGGTTTGGGCTGCGTCAGTTGTCAACCCGGCCAGATCGACTCCGCCGACACCATCGTCGAGCGTGTCGAGATGGCGCTGCGGTATCTGAAGCCGGAACGGATCACTCTCAATCCCGATTGCGGCTTCGCTCCTGGTTCGGCAGCCAACGTGAGCATCGACGAGGTCTACCTCAAGTTGCAACACGAAGTCGCCGCCGCTCACCACCTGCGTGAAAAGTACGGCTGATCCACCAAGCTACTTCGATCTCGCGCGGCCACGAATGAGGCAGGCGAGCGGGGTGGCGTCAGCCCCCCGGTCCTGCGGTGAATTCACCGGGGGACTGACGCCTCCCCGCTCGCCGGAATGTCTCACGGATGGCCATGCGAGGCATAGATCCAATAGATCCAAAAGCGAGAAGCCCGGCTTTTGGGAAAGCCGGGCTTCTTTGGCGATGTCGATTTCTTGAAAGTTAGCTCTCGGTCGATGCGTCGGCTGCGGCCTCTTCCGACTTTTCTTCCAGCTTGGTCTCTTCTTCTTTCTTGGCGTCTTCCTTCTTCTTCTCTTCTTCGGCCTTCTTTTTCTTGTCTTCGGAGTCGAGCACCGCCATCAGTTTCTTCTGCGCTTCGGCGAGCTCATCGGCTGACGTCTTCGCGGCCGCGATGGCCGTCTCTTTGTCGGCGGTGGCTTTCTTCACGGCGTCTTGAGCGGCGGCCACTTGCTTAGCGACGTCGTCTTTCACTTTGGCGAGTTCCGCTTTCGCAGCTTCGGATTCTTTGGCAGCCTTGGCCTGTTCGTCTTTCGCCGACTTCGCGGCGGCATCGGCGACTTGTTTGGCCTTCTCGGCGGCGACCGCTTTGTCCTGAGACTCCTTCGCGCTCTTGGCGGAGGACGCCGCGTCCGCGCGAGCTTTGTCACGTTCGGCAACGGCGGCCGATTGCTCGCCGCGAGCTTTGTCGCGATCGGCCACTGCGGTCTTGAGGTCGGATTGCAGCTTGGCAAGCTGAGCTTGGAGGTCTTTGTTCTCCTGAGTCATGTGAGCCAGTGCGGTTTCTGCTTTCGTGGCGTCATCGGCTCGCTTCAGTGCGACGTGGTATGGCAGCAGCGTTCCCTGGCAGCACTGAGTCTGAATCTGTTGCAGGTTGGGATCGACGCAGCAGAACTTGTCCTTGGCAAACGCATTCGCCGACAAACTCGTCACGATCAGCAAACCAAAAACAATCACGTAATTCTTCATGGCGGAACCTTTCAAAGCTTTTCTCAAAACGTAGGCGGGCTGCGCCCTCACGGGGGCGCAGTGGGTGTCACCTGTCATTCCAGACCGAACAGGCAAAACACGCGGAGTTTTCTCACGGTCAGATCATCGGCCACCAATGGATTCCCGCCAAAGGCCCACTCTGCGCAACGTGGGAAACTCACGAAGACAGAATCGGAGATAGCCGCTGTTCCGAATTTGCGAATTGGACTGTCTCTGCGGCAGAGGTCAAGCAACTTGGCTGCGGAGGTTGCCAAAATCAATTGTTTCGGTGAGGCCTGACGTGCTGAACCCTCTGATTCCGTACTGAGCGAACGTGGATTCACCAGGTCCAGTGACGATGTTCGTCTGCGGTTCGCATTGACTGCGGGCGGTTTCTCGTCTCAAGCAGTCGGTTCCGAAAAGTCACACCCATTGCAAACCGTCTTGTGTCCCGCCAACTTGGAATCTCATTGTCCCACAATCTGGCATTGAGCACACAGGAGACTCGCTTGGCTGACGCGAAACGCGAACATCTGAAAGTCCAGGAGCAGAAGGCGATTCTTGTCGCCGTGCTCGAAACCGGCAGTCGCATCGACAAGGATACCGCGCTCGACGAGCTTCACGGGTTGGTCAAGTCCGCCCGCGCGGAAGTCGTTGGCGAACTGGTGCAGAAGACCAATCAACCCAGCGGGGCAACGCTGCTCGGCAAGGGCAAAGTCGAAGAAGTGAAGCAACTGATCGAGGCGACCGGTGCCGAGGTCGTCATCTTCGACAACAATCTCTCGCCTTCGCAGGGACGCAACCTTGAGGCGGAATTGAACTGTGTCATTGTCGATCGCAGCGAAGTGATTCTCGACATTTTTGCGAGACGGGCGCAGACCTACGAAGCGCGGTTGCAAGTCGAGTTGGCTCAGCTCTTGTACTACCGCCCGCGGCTGAAGCGGATGTGGACGCACTTGGAACGTATCGAAGGGGGTGTCGGTGCTGGGAGAGGGCCTGGTGAGAAGCAGATCGAAACCGACCGCCGACTGATCGACCAGCGCGTCGCTGAATTGAAGGCGAAGCTCAAAGAAGTCTCCAAACGCCGCGAACGGATCGTCGCGACGCGCGGCGATCAGCCGACCGTCTCGTTGGTCGGTTACACGAACGCCGGCAAAAGCACGCTGCTGCGGACGTTGACCGGAGCCGACGTGTATGTCGCCGATCAGTTGTTCGCGACGCTCGACACACGCACGAAACGCTGGCAGGTGTCGCACTGGGGCGAAGTGTTGCTCAGCGACACTGTCGGGTTCGTCCGCGATCTGCCGCACCATCTGGTGGCGTCATTCAAGTCCACGCTCGAAGAGGCTCGGCAAGCGGATCTGCTGTTGCATGTCGTTGATGCCAGCCATCCCGAAGCCGAACGGCAAATCAACACCGTCGATGAGGTGTTGGAAGCGATCGGCGTGGATCGGACAAACATGCTGCTAGTACTCAACAAAGTCGATGCGGTCACGGATCGCAGCATTGTCGATGTGTTGCGAGTGAAACATCTCGACTGCGTTTGCATTTCGGCTCGCGATCGATCGGGGCTCGACAAGTTGGAGTCCGCAATCGTGGCGCGGCTGGGTGACGGAATCGTCATCGCGGAAGTCGAGACGAGCGTGGCCAATGGCAAGCTGTTTGCGTTCCTATCGCAATGTGCCGAGGTGACCGATCGTGTCTACGACGAATCGAACCGCGTGCGGCTGACGTGCCGCATCGACCGTCGCTACCTGGCCAAACTGCGAGCCGAGGGGGACGTCGTCACGCTGCGGGATACTTTCGGCCGAGCCATCGTGAGCAGTACCGACGATTGAGTCAGTTCCGGGCCGTGAGTTCGCAAGACTTGGAAATAGTGAATGTCACTCCGGGTGTTGGATTGCCTGGATCGGTTGGGAAATCGGCCAGGTTGCAGAGGGCTCACACACTAAAGCGGATCACGATTTCGTCGCCGTCGCGGATAACGGCTTCCTTGCCTTCGGTACGGAACAGGCCTGCGGCTTTCACTTCTTTTTCTGAGCCGAGCCGAAAGAGGTCGTCGGTCGACATCACTTCGGCACGAATGAAACCGCGTGCGAGATCGGTGTGAATCGTGCCGGCGGCTTCGAGGGCGCTGCTGCCGCGCTTCAGCAGCCAGGCGTGGACCTCTTTTTCGTCGCAGGTGTAGAAGGTGATCTGCTCGGTGATCTCGAAGATCGCACGCAGCAGCTTGCTGCGGCAGGATTCGGTCAGGCCCATCTCAGAGGCGAAGAGCGCACGGTCTTCTTCGGGCAGCGAGGCAACTTCCAACTCGAGTCCGACAGGTCCGGCGATCGCGGTGATGCCGATCGCGTGCAGGTCGGCGAGTTGCTTGGCATCGACCGACGAGTCGGCCGTGTTGAGCACGACCATCTTTGGTTTGCGAGTCAGCAGCGCGAACGATTTGGTGGCCTTGTCTTGAACTTCGGTGAACGGGATGCCGCGCAGCGTCTGGCCGTCGGTGAGTTTCGCAACGACAAATTCGAGCGCTCCGAGTTCAGCAGTCAGTTCGTCCTTTTCGGTGGCAGGGCGGGGCTTCAGCAGATCCTTCTTGAGCTTTTCGATGCGGTTACCGACGACTTGCAGGTCGGCCAGAATCATGTCGTCCTCAAAGGCTCGCGCTTCGGCGACGGGATCGACGCCGTTGAAGACGCCGATGACTTGGGCTAATGCCGAGGACTCGCGAATGATCCCCAGCCGCTGAGCGTTCTGGGCATTGTCCCCCTTCATCAAACCGGGCGTGTCGAAGAGGTCGATCTTTGCGGGGGAGATTTTCTTGGGCTTGTGGAACGCGACCAGCTTGTCGAACCGCTCGTCCGGAACGGTGGTCATGCCGACCTGGCCGAGATGCGACTTTGATACATCGGGCTTGTGCCCGCTGAGCAACTCAAACAGCGTGCTCTTGCCGCTGCCTTGGTATCCGACCAGTCCGATTTTCATGGCTGCCTCTACATCATCGTAGCCACGTTCGCCAGAACGTGGGTCCGCGCCAATCTGTCCACGTTCTGGCGAACGTGGCTACGGTTTTGAAGCCGCGATTACGAAAACATCTGCCACTTGCCGGTTGGCTCGAAGGCATTGCGGAGATGTCGGATATCCGTGGGCTGGCGAGCGCCGTCGGGCCAGACGATGGCAACGACGTCGAAGCGAGCCGAGTGTTCCAAGAGCTTGTGCTTTTTCAAATAGGCCAAAGCCATGTTCGTCAGCTTTCGTTGCTTGTCGAGGGTGACCGCCTCTTCCGGCCGGCCGGCGACGAGCGATGAACGAGTTTTGACCTCGACGAAGACGATTGTCGTGCCATCGAGCGCCACGATGTCAATCTCTCCCAGCGGAGTCGAGTAGTTTCGCTGGACGATGCGATAACCTAACCGCCGGAGGAATTTCGCGGCGGCACGTTCGCCGCGATCACCGAACAGCTTGTTCCACAGACTCCGCACGGCGGTGGTCCCGAAAACCTTTGGACTGCGACGGCCTGAGTCGTCGCTTTCCAAAACGCATCGGTCGGCCGGAATCAGCACCGTCCCTCGATCAAAGCGTTTTGGAAAGCGGTGACTCTGGTCACCGCAGTCCAAAGAGCGACTACTCGGAGGCCGGAACCTCGACCTTGGCTTCCTTGGCTCGACGTTGGACCAGCTTGGTCGCCTTGCCGACTCGCTTGCGGAGGTAGTACAGCTTAGCTCGGCGTGTCTTACCGTGGCGGACGACCTCCAGTTTGGCGATCTTCGGCGAGTTGACCGGGAAGATTCGCTCGACCCCTTCGCCGCCGACGATGCGACGGACGGTGAACATTTCGCGGGTGCCGGCTCCGCGGCGAGCGAGGACGACACCTGTGAAAACCTGGATGCGCTCTTTAGTGCCTTCCAGAATTCGGCAATGGACATCGACGGTGTCGCCGACCTCGAACTTCAGCGGGTCAGGTCGCAGGTGCTGCGTTTCGACCTCTTGGATGAGCTTGTTAATCATGATTCAGGACTCCCTGGATCGCGACGAGTTTGTGATCGTCGCTGGCGTTTCGGTTTTTTGTCTTCGTCGGCGGCGACTGGTGGGACCAGATCGCTGCGACGCTCTTGGGTTCGTTTCAAACTTTGTTGGTCTTGCCAACGTTGGATCTCGGCGTGATTCCCGTTGAGCAGGACTTCGGGGACCGTCATGCCGCGGAACTCGCGAGGTCGCGTGAACTGCGGGTATTCGAGAAGTCCGCTGTCGGAAAACGATTCGTACTTGTGTGAGGTCTCATCGCCGAGCACGCCCGGAATGAGCCGGATGACGGAATCAATCAAGAGCATCGCCGGCACTTCGCCGCCGTTGCAGATGAAATCGCCAACCGAGACCTCCAATGGCTGCAAACCCTGTCGGATTCGATCGTCGAACCCTTCGTATCGTCCGCACAGCACCAACAGCCGATTGTGCTGAGCGAGTTCTTCCACCAACTTCTGATCGAGCTTGCGTCCTTGCGGCGTGAGCATGATGAGCTGACCGGGTTTGTCAGCGTCTTGCTGCACCGCGTCCACCGCATCGAACACGGGCGGGCACATGATCAACATGCCCGGTCCGCCCCCATACGGTTTGTCGTCCACCGACTTTCGTTTGCCGGTCGCCCAGTCTCGGAAGTTCCAGAGCTTCACGCTGACCAGCTCGCGTTGGATCGCCAACTTGAGCAGGCTCTGCGAGAGGTAGCTCTCAAACAAATCCGGGAAGAGCGTGAGGACGTCGAACCGCATGATGGCTTCACCAAAGTAGACGAGTCACTCCGTGACTCGAATCGTTTCGGCGATTGCCGATTTTCCGGTCACGGAGTGACCGGTCTACTTTAGCTGGCCTCGCCGCCTTCGGCCGGAGCTTCCTCTGCCGGTGCTTCGGCGGGAGCCGGAGCTGGCGGAACCTTCTGCGGAGTCAGCGCGGGTGCGGCCACTTGGTCCGTCCAGCGATTGGTCTTCACCTTCTTGATGAGCGTGGCAACTCGATCCGACGGCAGCGCGCCGACCGATTGCCAGTACTCGATCCGTTCCATCTTCAACTTCACGCGAGCGGACTTGTCCTTGACCATCGGATCGTAGGTGCCGACCTCTTCGATGGCTTTGCCCTCGCGAGCCTTCTGACGATCGATGACCACGATCCGGTAGAACGGCCGATGCTTGCGGCCAATTCTCGTCATGCGAATGCGAACCGACACAAGATGCTCCTTGGTTTGCAGGAGGAGATGCGTGACGCAGTGCCACGTCTCGAAAACAGTGATGGCGAACTCCAGCCGTGCTCCCAAGGATGCCGAATCGCAAAAACGATCCAGATCCTGAACTCAGGCGAGTTCAGCGACATCACTCGGCTTACACGGGCCGGCCGGCCAGAAAGGCGGACAGTGTGACGGGATCGCTACGCCGACTCAACCGACCTGGCCCGAAAAAGCAGGGTCAGCCAATTTGTGAAGCTGCGCGGACTGTAGCCCGACCCCTTGTGGGTCGGACGATTCGAGTTGTTATTGGAATCGTCGGTGAATCACGAATCACTCGACCCACGAGGGGTCGGGCTACAGATTGCCTAATCCGACAAACTGGCATGCCCTGTCCGAAAAAGCACGGCTGGCTATTCGTCAAATTGGGCGAAAATTTAGCGGAATCGAGCCATCGAACCCCACGCTACTTACGTTTGTCCGCGAAAACGACCAAATGCTTAGCGCGGTTGATCCCGACAAGGCCGCCCGTCTTCGGGTCGGCGGCGATACCCTGACCCATGAAATGATGCCACATTGTGTTTCAAAATGGCGAAGACACGCGCTGGCCCGCCGCCTCCATTGAAGGCCACTTAGAGCGAAAGTTCTAAGTGGCCTTTTTCATTGCGATTGCGGCGTTTTCTCGTCTGCGACAAACGGCAAAAAACGCCCTCCGAAGCCCAAACTCGTTGACTTTACACCCCAGTTTC
>SYJG01000388.1 GCA_005798445.1 Planctomyces sp. | reverse complement strand
TGGGTCGAGTCATCGAGACCCACCAACTGGTGTCAGACACTGATTCGTGGTGGGTCTCGATGACTCGACCCACCCAACGAGTTACTCGCGGCGGCGGGGTTTGTTTTTAGTGGAGTGCCAGAAGGACGCTTTGGGTTCGACTCGGCCACCGGTCGGTGTCAGCGCTGGACCAGCCGGTCGATCGTCCATCGGTTCCGGAGGAACGGACTGGTGTTCGCGTTGTGATTCGACGGGAATCGGCTCGGAAACTCCGTCTCGCTTGTGCCTGAACGGCTTGCCGTATTTATCGACGAGGAGTGTCGGCAGGCCGTCCACGCAGGCGCGGTTCCATGAGACTTGTTCCGTTTGCAGAAACTCTCCCGTGGCTTTTTTCACGTTCCACAGCGCGAGGTTGTAGGTCACTTCGGCGGTCAAGAAGTTGAACTCGTTCGTCGCCAGCCGATTCTGGGCCAACAGCAAATTGTCGAGCATCAAGCTGGCATTGCCGTCCTCGCCAGGGAGTCTCTCGAAGCGTTGCTCCAGGTGCTTCAGTTCGGCGGTGCTGGCTTCCATCGCTCGATGTTGAGAGAGCATCTCGGCGAGTGCCGTCTCGACTTCACGGACGGAGACCTTCACTTCCAGTTGCAGCGTGTTGAGCGTCGTCTGGTACTGATTGCGAAGCTGCCGCAATTCCAGTTCGCGACGCTCGCGGCGCGCTTGCGGCGCGCGATTGCCGATCGGCATCTCGAATTGCAGACCGACCGTATAGCCCGGCGAACCGGTATTGAACGAGTTGTTGAACGCCGCGAAGGGACTGTTTGGCTGTAAGCCGGCGACGTACGCCTCGGTCACAAGATTCAGCATCGGCAGGACTTCGTTTTTCGACATGTTGAGCCGCGTGCAACCGGCTTGAATCTGTCGCAAAGACTGATTGACCTCCGGCCGTGTCGTCACCGCAGTCGTCAAAGCCATCGACATGTTCAACGGAGTTTCGATCACCGTGGGCGGGTCCGTCGGCAGCAACTCGACGGTCTCAAAGTCTCCAAAGGCCGGATCGTTGACGAGAGCTCGAATGCGATCCTCGGCGTTCTTGACCCCCATCTGGGCACGAATCACCTGCGAGCGCCGAGTAGCCACCTCGGCCTTCGCTCGCAGAATCTGGACCGGCACGGCGTCCAACTGTTGCCGTTGCTTCAGCAGAGCCAACGTGTCCGAGGCGCGCTTCAGCGATTGCAACTTCTGGGCGATGTTTGCTCGTTCGAGGTACAGACCCCAGTAGGCTCGCAACACTTCAAGTAAGTGCGATTGCAGTTGGCGGGAGAACTCGTCGCTGGCAATCTCGGTGTCGAGTTGCGCCAGGCAAACGAGGCTTTCGTTGTAGACCTTGCCGCTGCCTCGCAGCAGCGGATGTGTGTAACCGAGCACCAGCCGCGATGCTCCTTGCGGGTTCGGCTCGAAGTACGTCGAATTGGTTTGCTGCCAGCCGAGCTGCTCGCTGAGTTGCACGGTTCCGCCGCTGCGTGTTCGTTTGCGAACGCCCCCTTGGCTCGTGAAGTGCTCGTCCTTGTAGCGGTTGACTCCCGGAGTGCCGATCGTCAACGAACTGCCAACCGGATCGTTCAAGTCTTGCCAGCGCGTGTCGAGAAATGCCGTCCAATCGAAAGCCGCGTCGGCTTCCGTGATCGACGTCTCGCGAATCAACGGCAAGTCGCTGAAGACTCTGACCTGCGACGAATGATGGATCGCGCGGACCAAGATTTCTTCGATCGACAGTGTGACTGACGTGCAGTTTTCGCGGAGCGGCGATGTCACGAAGACAGACCACCACGGCTCGGCGAGGTCTTGCGGCTGCGCCGGATCCTCTTCGGCGAGGTCCTGCGGCGGACGCGGCATTGGCACCGGTTGTCCGAATTGCGCGGGCGGGAATGTGGGGACGAGCGGTGCGGAGATCGTCGGCGCAGAAAACTCAGGAGAGAACGTGTCCGGTGCGATTCGCTGTTGGACGGGCTGCGGGACACTGCTCGGATCATCACCAGCGATGAATCCCAACTGGACCGTCGCGCGTTGATCGAATTTCGGCGAGATGTTCGGCCGTTCGTTCTGCGGTTCTGCCCAAGCCGAATAGGCCAAACACACGGCGGAGAATACGCTGCTCCAGCAAATCAACTTGGCTCGCGGCAGCAGGTGTGCGCAAACCGCAGCATGCTTGATGCGCGGATCCATTTCAGCGATTCCCTTGGGGAGGGTTGCCTGAACCGCGCAGCGTCCACACGCGGCGCGCTCTCCGGCCTATGCGTCTTCGGAGAGAGCTGCCTCGCGTCCACAGCCTGGGAGTACTCGACCGGCCGCCGTTCTCAAAACAGCCCGCCGACAACAGCTAGCTTGAGCAAGTCCGGCATAAGCGGAATCAGAGAACTCAGCGAAATCCCGACACACGTCGCCTGTTGTTTGTTTGACACAATCGGAAGAGTCAATGACTTTGGTCATCTCACCGGGCTGCTGAGCTTGAAGATCGGCAGCAACATGGCGATGGCGATTCCACCAATCGCGCTCCCCAGCACGGTGATGATCAGCGGTTCGAGCAAACTGGTCACCGTCTTCACGGTGTTCGCGACTTCCCGTTCCAGATAGTCGCTGACCTTTTCCAGCACGTTGCCCAATCGACCAGTTTTCTCCCCCGACGCGATCATCTGCACGACCATCTTTGGGAACAGCGTTTGGCCCTGCAGTGCCTCATGGACTTGCCGGCCGGTCGTCACCTGTTCGCTGACGTGGTTCCAACAGCATTCGTAGAAATGGTTGTTCGAGGTTCCCGCGCTGAGTTGTAATGCGTCGAGCATTGGGACTCCCGCGTTCAACGTCGTCGACAGCGTTCGCAGGCTGCGACTGAGCGCGACTTTGCGTGAGAGCACATGGAACGGCGGCAAATGAATCTTCATCCAATCCATAAAAATGCGCCCCGCCGATTGTCGCGAGAACACCACCGACGCCACGATGACGGTCAATGTCACACCGACATACCACGGCCAATAGGCCGTCATCGACGTCGATAGGGTCAATAAGACTTTGGTTGGACCGGGAATGTCTTTCTCTCGTCCCACGAACATCGGCATCAGTTTGGGGAACACAAACGTCAGCAAGAAGATCACGACGCCGATGCACATCGTCACCATCACTCCGGGGTAAATCAGCGCGCCTTTGATTTTCGACCGTGTTTCGGATTCCGTACGGTATTGCACCGCGATGCGCTCCAGCATCGGACCAAGTTGGCCGCTCGCTTCGCTGGCTCGCACCAGATTCACGAACGCCTTGTCGAAATGCTTGGGGTACTTGCCCAACGCGGTCGATAAGTCTTCGCCAGCTTGGACACCCGCTTGCAGCGAAGTCAGCATCGTCCTCATGGACGGGATGTCCGTCTGCGCGACCAGACCCTCCAGTGCGCTCGCGATCGGCACGCCTGCATCGACCATCACCGCCAATTGGCTGGCGAACTCGACGATGTCGCGCCGAGAGATCTTCTTCTCGAACAACGACGGCCCACTCTTGGTGGTGACATTCGCCGCTTCCTCCAGCGACACCACATACAGTCCCTGCTGCCGAAGCTGCATCGTCGCGGTCTCGTAGCTATCGACGTTCAGCTCGCCGGATCGCAGTGAGCCGTGGGAATCTTTGGCTTGATAAATGAATCGCATGATTGGTCCTGGCTCAACTCAATTGGTGAATGGTCATTGGCTGTTGGCTATTGGTGATTTGGATTAGTCAATCACCATTAGCCAATCATCAATCTCATTTTTGTTTCTCACCGTTGTCGTCGTTCTTCACCGGGATCCAGCCGTCGTTGCTGGATCGCAGGACTTCTTCCACCGTGGTGATGCCCTCTTTGACTTTGCGAAGTCCGTCGTACCGCAGAGTGATCATTCCCGACTTTCGAGCGGCATCGCGCAGCACACCGAGCGACGGGTTCGTGGCAATGATCTCCCGCATCGGTTCATCGATGACGAGCAGTTCGTGGCAGGCGATACGGCCAGAGAAGCCGGTGTTGCGGCACTTCTTGCAACCGACCGGACGATAAAATGTCTCGCACTCGATCGCGAATCGCTCCATGACCTGGCGGACATCTTTGGGAGCGTCGTAGGACTTCTTGCATTTCGGGCACAGCCTCCGGCACAGACGCTGCGCCAGCACCATGTTCAACGAAGCCGCCAGCAAGTAGCCCTCGACCCCCATGTCGATGAGTCGCGTCACCGTACCGCAAGCGTCGTTCGTGTGCAGCGTGCTGAAGACGAGATGCCCCGTCAGCGCGGCTTGAATGGCCACGCGAGCCGTGTCTTCATCGCGAATCTCGCCAACCAGAATCGTGTCCGGGTCTTGTCGGAGCAGGCTGCGAAGGACTGATCCAAAGGTCAAGCCGATCTTTTCGTTGGTTTGAAACTGATTGATGCCTTGAAGCTGGAATTCGATCGGGTCTTCCACCGTGCAGACGTTGGACTCCACCGAGTTGACCGTGTTGAGTGCGGAATACAGCGTTGTGCTTTTGCCGCTGCCCGTGGGACCAGTCACCAGCGCGATGCCGTTCGGCTTGTCCATTTGGATTCTGAACTGCTCATAGATGTCGGCGCTGAAGCCGAGCTGTTGCAGCGAGAAATTGATGGTCTGGTTGTCGAGAACGCGGATCACAACTTTCTCGCCGAATTGGCCGGGCAGAGTGCTAATCCGGAGATCGACCGGGTGCTTTTCCATCATCACATGGATGCGTCCGTCTTGCGGAAGGCGGCGTTCGCTGATGTCGAGACTCGCCATGATCTTCACGCGTGACGAGACCGCTGGCGCAAGGTTCATCGGCAGTTCGAGCGATTGATACAACGTGCCGTCCACGCGATATCGGATCCGCAACAGCCGTTCGCCAGGCTCGATGTGGATGTCGCTGGCGCGGTCCTTCACGGCGTTGTAGAGGATGTAATTGACGAGCTTGATGATTGGGCTTTGACCAGCCGCATCGGCGACAACCGCAATGTCTTCGACCGACTCTTCGATCAGCTTGACGGCATCGTCTTTCGCGTCGTCGATGATGTCGTCGATCACGAACACTCGCTCGTTGGGCAGATAAGTCTGCACCATGCGGCGGATGTCTTTCGCGACGGCGATGACGACTTGAATCTCGCACTTGGCGACTTCCGCGAGCTGCTCGACCAGAAACACGTTGGTCGGTTCGCTGATCGCGACGGTCAACGTATTGCGAACGCGGAAGAGTGGTAGGACCGTGTACTTTTCGATGACGTCGCGCGGTAATACATCCACGATCTTGGCATCGAACAAACGGCTGTCGAGTTTGACGTACGGCAGACTCAACTCGACGGCGAGACATTCCAGAACTTGCTCTTCATTGGCCCAGCCGCGATCGACGAGCAACTCGCCCAGCAGTTTCGTCCCACGCGACGACCGCTGCTCGTCGAGCACGGTCTGCAACTGCTCTTCACTCAAGTAGCCGCGCGTGACCAACAGGTCTCCCAGCCGGCGCTTCGGTTCGAGCAGTGAGGTCACAGGGCGAATCATGAGACTTCCGTAGCCACCAGCGGCCCACGGGCGATCCCGCGCGGACTCTCCGCGCGGCGACCAGCAAGCCACTCGTCGCTACGAATCTAGTTCACGAACACCCCCGATTTGGTTCTACGAGTTCGACGCCTTGAGGCAATCTGGAAACGTGTGGCAACGCACCGAGCAATCGGCACGACCCGACTTTGCATGTGAAAATGGGAGGTTTCGGTTGACCGGACTTGGTCGTCGTTGCCCGCAGGATCTCAATAAGCGATCAACCCAGCGTAACCGACAAAGTTCCCCCAATTTACCTGATGCGGTCGATCGGACTTGTCCGATCAAAGGTGTTGAAGGTGCGCGGGCACCGTCATCGACTCTGAAGGAATGCTCATGCCGAGCGATCGCTGGTCGTGTTTGATCGTCGCCTTGTGCGGCATCGGAGGTGCCTTTTTGGGCACGGCGGCTTCGGCGTATCAATTCCCGCCGCTCAGCGACGACATCGACACACGACAAATTCATCAGCCGGATGCGTGGATCGGCGGGGGCTTTCAAACCAGCGGCAGCATCAATCAATCACCGGCGGAATTCGGACCGGCTCCCGGAATGTGGCAGCGATCGTTCGACGGTTACCCGGCGAGTGGCGACAGCTTCCCCGTGATGACAGCAGGTTCCTTGCCCGGCGGACTCAGTCCCGACGGATTCAACGGCAGCGGCATGCGTCCACCGGTCAATCAAGTTCCCTCGATTGCCAACAATCCCCTGTTCGGCGGCAACGGACAATCGCCGTTCGGATCGAATGGCCCGAATGATCCGAACTCGTTCGGTCCGAATGGCTCGATGCAGTCGGGGCCAAATGCAGCAGGACAGAACTCTGCCGCGAGTTGGAATCAATTCGGGAATCCCTTCGGACTGCCGCCGCAGATGACGGGCGCAACTCAGGTCAAGCCGAAGATGTCGTGGGCAGTCGATACAGCCCAGCAACCATTCGTGGGGTTGTTGGGACAGGTCGCTCGGCCCGGAGTTTATGAAATCGAACGACGAGGCATCTTACTGAGTGACTTGCTGCAGAACATTGGCGGATTGGCCAAGGATGCCTCCGGGCAATTCCGAATCATTCGCAATGGTCGCTCAGGGCAGACGACTTCGTACTCCGGTGCCGCTCAATTTGAGTTGATGGCCGGGGACATGATTATCGCCGATGCTCAACCCTCGCAGCTCGGTCAACGTGCCATGAGCGCGAAGCAGGCGTCCGCCGACGCCGTCCAAATCGGCTTTGTGAACTTGGTCGATCGGCCCGTCGTGTTGAAATTGAAAAGCGAACAAGCGACCGTTTTCGAAATCCTGTCGATCATGCGGCAAGACCAGAACTTGGCCGCGCAAATCCAGATCGTCGTTCCCTCGAGTCAACGTGGCCAAAGTCAACCTCGCCTCGACACAACTCTGGCCTCCGAGACGGTACTGATCTTCCCGCCATCTTCCGTGAAGACCGAACGGCTCGCGCTGCTGCCCGAACCCTTCAAACTCAAACGCGAGTCGGACACGAAAGGTCCGACTGGCGATGCAGCGCAGCCGTATGCGCCGCATGGAAACATTTCTCCGGATGCGGCTCAATCACCACAGTCTCGGCCGTCGGTTGGAAACTGGACGGATTCCACGCCACTGCCGCAACATTCCCAACCCATCTCTCGACCGAGATTCGAGCCGTCGCCGGATGCCTCGGAGGTTCCGCCGCCGCCCGCAGAGGACGTCGCCAACTCAACGCGTGCCAGCGGAATCCGCGGAGCACCGCGCCGACCGGCAACCGTTTCGGAACGAACCGGTCGTGATTCCAACATGCGGCACGCGCCACCTGCAGAGGAATCGACGCCGTCACCGCGCGACGTGCCACCGGCGGATGTGACACACGACAACGCTCCGATTCCGGACCTCAACGATTCGACGCCTTTCGACGACGACTACCGCGCGGCCGAACCATCTCTGCTCAACGCCAGGGGCAAAAAGCGTCCGATTCACCTCGCGAAGGAGGATGCCTCGAACAACGCAACGTTGACGGCGAGCGATCTCGACGAAACGGAATCCGCCGCCGACAAAGCCGCCTCAAACTGGTCGATCTGGCCTCCGATCCTGACGGCGGGTGTCGGACTGCTCGCACTGATCGGGTTCAGTCTCTCGCTGCGTCGCCGCACGCAAACGACCGCTCAGATTTCACCGGTCGCAACGACTCAGCCGACAACATCGGCGATCCGCAATTCACAATCTCTTCCGCGACGCGAGTTGCTCGACGAAATCATCGACGACCAACTGCCATTGACTGAGGAGCGAGTCCCGTTCGCGTCACCGATGCAATTTCATGGCCGGCCACAACCTCCGAAGACGATCCGAATGGACCAGAGGCATTCGTTGCCAAGGCCGCATTCGGTGAAAGTTCCGAGTTCCGAGTTCCGAGTTCCGAGTTCAAATTCCAGAAGTCACGAGCCGACTGTCAAGACGCCTCTGCCGTCTGCGCAGTTGCGAACGGCGGCCACGGCGACTCAAAAGTTTCGCATCGACCGAACCGGAGCGGCCGGGACGGAATCCAAGATCGTGTCCACGACGCCGAAAATGTCGTCTCAACAATCGACCGGCGGACCACTCGACCGAGCTTTGTCCGCCGTCCAAAAACAAAGCCTCCAAAAGCGAGAGGAGCGCGGCGCATGAGCGTTGGGTTGGACATTGGTGCTTCTCAGATTCGCTGTTTGAGGCGTCGCGATGCGCGGTTGGTGGGCCGTTCCGCAAAGGCTCAGTTCACCGCGTTGCCCGATGCGTCGGAGTACCGTGCGTTGCTGGCGGCCGGACAGATTCCGTTTGCTGTGTGTGATGACGCGTTGACCATCGTGGGTGACAACGCCGCCGAGTATTCCAACTTGTTTCACGTTCGTCCGCAGTCCCTGTTGCCTCAGGGGCGACTGCTGACGAACGACCCCGTAGCCCGACAATCGTTGGCCGCTTTGGTTGACGCATTGCTCGGCGAGCCGGATCAGCCGGGAGAGATGTGTGGTGTTACTCTTCCGGGAGGCGAATCGTTCCAGTCGCTGGCCACTAGCAGCGAGCTGGAATTTTTCTCTCGGTTGATTCGGCTACGGGGTTTTCTTCCTCAAGTGTTGTCCGCCGGCATGGCAGCGGTGTTGGCCGAGCTGTCTCGGTACTGCTTCACCGGCCTGGGCCTCTCATTCGGAGCAGCCACCAGCGAGTTGGTCGTTGCCCATCGCGGCATCGAGCTATTGATGTGCTCGATCCCCAAGGGAGGCGATTGGCTCGACGAGCAACTCGCTCAAGAGTTCGGCGACATGCACCGCGACGATGCAGGTGAGCCGATTCTGGATCTCGCGAAGTCGGAAGCGCGGCGACGTTCGGCGGAGCGACTGCTCAGCCCGGCGAACGACGACACCGACCGCTTCCTCGCGGGCCTGCATCGAGACCTGATTTACTCCCTGATCCGCAGCGCGACATTCGCTCTGGCAAGCCATCCAAGAGTCATCGAGATTCCACAACCGCTGCCAGTCATCGTTGTCGGAGGCGTTGCACGCATCGCCGGCTTCGAAGATCTGCTGTGGAAGTCCTTCGAATTGGCTCGGTTTCCGCTGGTCATCCGCGAGATTCGATTCTCGACACGGCATGACTTCACCGTCGCGCGCGGCTGCCTGATCAACGCACTACTGGAAGACGAAATCCGCCAGCAGCAACTTCCACGCGCCGCGTGAACACACGCCGCGCTTCAGGACATTAACTCGAAGCGCCAGCGAGGGCGAACGCTTCACGACACGCCGTATTAACCGCCAGTTGAAGCATTCGCCCTCGCTGGCGCGTCGGGTTAGTGTTGTTTACGCGAGCGACCAACCGTCGGGCAACACGCCGTCCTTCGGCACGACGATGATGCCGTCGCGGACGAAAACCCCCTTCACGTCGCTGTTCGATTCGAGTCCAGAGTGACTTTGAATTCGCACTTTTCGGCCGATCGCGCAATTCTTGTCAGCGATGACTCCCTCCAGAATGCTGTCGGCACCGACTCCAAGATTCGGTCGCCTGGCGCGAGCGTTCGCGGCCCGCTGTTCCTCGGAGTCGTACAGGTCGGCTCCCATCAGGATCGAGTTGCGGATCGTCACGTTCTGCCCGATGTGGCAACGCAAGCCGATCACACTGTTCTCGATGACCGCCCCTTTGTCGATCACGCAACCGTCGGAGATCAGGCTGTTCGAAACCGTTGCACCTTCGACTCGCGTCGACGGGAGATGGCGTGCTCTCGAATAAACCGGTGCCTCTTCATCCGCAAAGTTGAACGGCGGCGATGACGACGCGATCGCCAAGTTGGCGTCGTAGAAGCTGCGAATCGTCCCGACGTCCTCCCAGTACCCGTCGAACAAATGGCACTGCACTCGGCGAGCACGAATCGACAGCGGGAAGACTTCCTTGCCGAAGTCCTGGTAGTTGTTCTTGGACAGAACTTCGACCAGCCAGTCCCGGTTGAACAGATAAATGCCCATGCTGGCGAGGCACTCGCGACCCTTGCTGGGAATACCCTGAGCGTCGAACCATGCCGGGTCGGTTCGCACGAGTGCCAACTCGTCGTCCGTCTTCGGCTTTTCCAAGAATCCCTCGACCCGCCCGGTGCCGTCGATGCGCATGATGCCGAGCGCTGAAGCCAGCTCGCGATGCACGGGTAACGCGGCGATTGTCGCATCCGCGCGAGAATCAATGTGCGTCCGCAGCATCTGCTGGTAGTTCATCCGGTAGATCTGATCTCCCGACACCACCAGCACATGCTCGATGCCCGGCTGTTCGAGATACCGCAACTGCTTCCGCACCGCGTCCGCTGTCCCCTGATACCACGCCTCCCCATCGTTGGTTTGCTGAGCGGCCAGGATCTCGACGAATCCCCCGCCGAACCGATCGAACGTGTACGTCTGCCGGATGTGCCGATGCAAACTCACCGAGTTGAATTGCGTCAGCAAATAAATCTGATTGACGCCGCTGTTGATGCAGTTCGAGATCGGAATGTCGATCAGCCGAAACTTCCCTCCCAACGGTACAGCCGGCTTCGAGCGGAACTCTGTCAGGGGGAACAGCCGCGTCCCCTTGCCGCCGCCCAGAATGAAGCAGACCATCCTCTTCGTCATGTTGCAGAACCTTCGTCGCCGGAGATGTCTTGAGCACCAGGATCACGTCGCTCTGACGCGACTCCCCGGTTCGGAGCTGAATCGACACGAGGATTCTAAAAGGGAGGCATTTCCCATCGCCACCGACACTGCGAAGTTCACGGAAATCACACCTGCTTGACGAGCGACTCGCTTCCCCGATAATGCCCGCTCACCTTCGCCAGGCGGGGAAGGCGACCTCTGACTGCGGTGAGGCCGTGTGAACCGGGTCAGATCCTAACCGAAGCAGCCCTAAGCAATGTGCTCTCAGGTGCGGAAGGAGGTCGCTTTTCCCGCCTGTCTTCTTTCCGAGCCGCATCATGGAAGCTTCGTCCGCGACGTATACCGTGCTTGCTCGCCGCTATCGCCCACAAGGCTTCGATGAAGTCATTGGGCAAGAACACGCCGCGACCTCGCTTCGCAACGCGATCCTCTCCGGCCGAGTCGGTCATGCGTACCTCTTCACCGGGGCGCGCGGAGTCGGCAAGACCTCGATGGCACGCATCTTCGCCAAGGCTCTGAACTGCCCGAATGCCGTCGATGCGACCCCCTGCAATCACTGCGAAGTCTGCGAAAGCATCGCCGTCGGCAGCGACGTCGATGTGCATGAAATCGACGGAGCGTCGAACAATGGCGTCGATAACGTGCGCGACTTGCGAGCCAACGTCACCGTCACGTCGATGCGATCGAAAT
>SYJG01000387.1 GCA_005798445.1 Planctomyces sp. | reverse complement strand
GCGAGCGGCAGGGCGTCAGCCCTCCGAGTCAATCCAGATAGAATCACTCGGAGGGCTGACGCCCTGCCGCTCGCCGAAAACATTTCATTCCAGGCCGCATTGGGTATCGCACACCAGAGATGAGGTGTGTCTGATTCACGCTGTCGCCTCGGCGAGTAACTGCTACGATGCCCCCCTCTGGCTGTCGTTCTGACGAGCCAATGACTTCATCACTCTGATCATTCATTGAAAAGTTTCCGAATGAGTCTCATGCAAAATGCTCCTTTGCGAGTCGCGTTGATCGGAATGGGAACCGTCGGCACGGGAGTCGCGCGGATCTTGACCGATCAAGCGGATCGAATTGCTCGTCGTGCTGGCCGTTTGATCGAGATTCGACGCGTGGTCGTGCAGCACGTCGAGAAATCGCGGGCTGTCGCGTTGCCGGACGGCTTGGTCACCGACGATCTCGAAGCGGTTTACGCCGACAAAGATATCGACATTGCCTTGCATCTGGTCGGCGGTTTGGAGCCGGCACGGGCGATCATGATGCGGCTGCTCGAATCAGGCAAAGACGTCGTGACCGCGAACAAGGCGTTGCTGTGTGAGCATGGCGATGAGGTTTTCCGGCGTTCCCGCGAGCTCGGTCGCACGGTTGCGTTCGAGGCGGCGGTCGCGGGAGGCATCCCGATCATCGCGGCGATCGGGCAGTCGATGGCGGCGAATCAAATCACGTCGATCCAAGCGATCATCAACGGCACTAGCAATTTCATTCTGACCGAGATGCACGAAAAGGCTCGGCCGTATGCCGACGTGCTGGCTGAGGCTCAACGACTGGGATACGCCGAGGCCGATCCGACGATGGATGTGGACGGCACCGATGCGGCTCAAAAGTTGGTGTTGCTCAGTCAGCTCGCGTTCGGCACGAAGGTGCCGGTGACGGCGTTTCAACGGACGGGCATCGACAAGCTCGAACTTCCCGATCTGCGAAACGCGACCGAGTTCGGCTATCGCGTCAAACTGCTTGCGACCGCGCGGCTCGTCAAAGGTCAGCTTGAAATGCACGTCCAACCGACGTTGGTGAAGTCCGATCAACCGCTCGCGAAAACCTCCGGTGCCTTCAACATGGTCGAGTTGACCGGCGACGCGGTTGGACGATTGTGGTATTCCGGCGCGGGAGCCGGCGAGATGCCGACCGCCTCGGCCGTCGTCGCGGATCTCATCGACATGGCGGTTGGCCGAGCGCAGCTCACGTTTTCGCGGCTCGACATTTGGCGTGAGCACTCGCCACTGCCGCTCTTGCCGGCGACCGAAGTCCGCCGCCGATTTTATCTGCGATTCAACGTCGAGGATCGTCCGCATGTGCTCGCCGACATCGCGGACATTCTCGGCCGGCACAACATCAGCATCGCGTCGGTCATTCAGAAAGAAGCCGAATCGGCGGCGATCCCCGGCGGGCCGGTGACAGTGCCATTGGTGATCATGACTCACGAAAGCACTGAAGGAGCCATGCGAGATGCCGATGTGGAACTCGAACGGCTGAAAAGCATCCGTCCGCCGCGTGTGCGCATTCCGGTCGCGGCATGATTTTGGAGTGCGGCGGCCAGAGCCGCCGCTTTTCAAAACGCGAAGCCATTCGCCGCACTGACATTCACTGACATTCCATGCCGTTTGAAAAGCGGTGGCTCTGGCCGCCGCACTCCAGGGTAAAATCAATGGCCAATCACATCGTCCGTTACGGCATCATGCGAATCGTTGGCGAGTTCTCCGCGAGGAACGACGATCCGATCGAGCGCGGCACGGCCGTCATCGTGCGGACCGACCGCGGGGTCGAGTGGGGCGAAGTGCTCTGCCCTGCGTCCGAGCAAACGCGGTCGTATCTGGGACGTACCGATGAGACCGGCCGCATCTTGCAAATCGCCTCGGCCGACGACCTGCGCAAGCGAGATCAAGTGGTCGCCGCGCAGAAGCAGGACTTCGCAGACTGCGGACGGTTCATCGCCGAAAGCAAATTGCAGATGCAGCTCATCGACATCGAGCGGCTCTTCGGTGGCGAGCGGCTGATCATCTACTACCTCTCGGAGAAGCGAATTGATTTCCGTGACTTGGTCCGCATGCTGGCAGGGCACTTCAAACTGCGAATCGAAATGCGGCAGATCGGCATTCGCGACGAAGCCAAGCTGCTGGCCGACTACGGCGACTGCGGCAAGCCGGTCTGCTGCAACACGCACCTCCGCGAGATGCCGCCAGTCACGATGAAGATGGCCAAGGTGCAAAAGGCGACGCTCGACCCAAACAAGATTTCCGGCCGCTGCGGCCGGCTGAAGTGTTGCCTGCGGTACGAGTACGACACCTACGAAGAACACCTGCGCGATTTGCCTCCAATCGGTGCGACGGTCGTGACCAAGGCGGGCCAAGGGCGAGTGATCTCGCAAGAGATTCTGGCTCGCAAAGTGATGATTGCCTACGACGAGTCACGGCGCGTGATGGTCGATGCCAGTGAAGTACTGACGGTCATCAGCACAAAAGGGCCGAAACCGAAAGGGCCGCGCTCCGAACAAGTGCCGCCAACTGGTGGCGTGTGACACCTTTGGACTGCGGCAACCTGAGTTGCCGCTTTTCAAACGAGTGCTGATTCCAAAGCGAGTTTCGATCGATTGTCGAACCGAGCCGTTGAAAAGCGGCGGTTCAGACCGCCGCACTCCAAAGTCATCGCACGCAGCGCAAATGTCGTCCTGGCAGCGAACGTGGCAGCCGATCGGCGGGAACGGGCTGACCAGCATCGATGATCGGAGTACCGTTCACCAGCACGGCGTGCATGCCAACAGTCGGTTGCAGCGGCTCCAAGTAAGTCGCCTGATCTGAAATCGTGTTGGGATCAAACAGGACGAGGTCGGCGAAGTGGCCGGGCTTCAATTCGCCGCGGTGCTTCAGTCCAAAGCGGACGGCGGGATACCCCGAAAGTTTGTGGACAGCATCCTCCAGAGAAAACAACTTCACCTCGCGAACTAACGGTCCAAGCACTCGGCCTGCCGAACCAAACACGCGTGGATGCGGACGCCCCTCCAATCGCAGTGCCTCCGGCGGCTTGTCGCTCGAACTGGACTTCGGATCCTTCGGCGGATGAGTCGTCAACGATCCAATCTTGTCCCGGTCGGAAGCTCGCACTGGACTGACGCAGCCGCACAGGATGCCGTCCGTGCCGACCATGTGCTTTGGATGTTGCAGGAACGGGGTGATCAGCGGATCGTCGCCTTCGTTGACAACCAGCAGCACAGCGAGCCGCTCTTCGATCAGCAAATCGGCCAGCGCATCGCCGGGTGATGAGCGGCGACTGTCGACGAAATCGCTCAGCAGCTTCCCTTGATGCCGCGAGTTCTCTTTGCTGCCGACCCAGGCGATGTGAATCTTGTCGATCTCGACACGATGCTCAGTCAGTCCCCGAGTGAATCGTTCGCGCACAGCCGGATCGCGCAATCGTTCGATCGCCGCGATGGGACCGGACTCCCAAACTTCGTAAGGCAGCAGATAGTTCAACATCGTCGAGCCGGATTGATACGGATACACGTCGAACGACAGGTCGACTTCGCGGCAGGCTTCGCGGTCGAGATAGCTCAGCACTTCATCGGCAGCTTGTGGCGACTGCGCCTTCAAATGGGAGATGTGCAACTTCGTCCCAGAGCGGCGTGCAATCTCAACTGCCTCGCGCAGCGCCGGCAGCAGGCCAAGTTTGTACCGCATGTGAGTGACGTACAGGCCGCCCTGCTCGGCCACCGGCTGGCAGGCGGCAACCAGTTCGTCGGTTGTCGCGAAACATTGGACGATGTAGTCCAGTCCGGTCGAAAGGCCGACCGCGCCTTCGTCCATCGCTCGGCGGATATCGCGGATGATGGACCGCATCTGAAAGTCGTCGGGACGCTGCCGTCCCCAGCCGCACACCGCCGAGCGGACATTGGCATACGGCACCTGGGCGATCACGTTTTGCACGTTGTGCCCAGCGATCCGGTCCAGGAACTCAGCGATCGTATGCCAGCCGGAATACTCGTCGAGCGACATCCCGTTGAGCGCTCGCAAATAGAAAATCCAATCGCGCCAAGTCTGCGGAGTGACTGGCGCGTACGAGATGCCGTCGGACATCAACACCTCGGTCGTGAAGCCTTGCAGCGTCTTGGGCAACAGATGCGGTGACTTCAACAACCAGCCGTCGGTGTGCGTGTGAACGTCGATGAAGCCAGGAGCAGCGACCAACCCGGAAGCGTCGATCGTCTGCCGGGCTTCGGCGGTCGATAAATCGCCGATGGAGTCGATGCGATCTCCGGTGATGCCGATGTCCGCCAAGAATCGCGGCGTGCGAGCCCCGTCGATGACCGTGGCGTGGCGAATCAGCACGTCAAACATAAGCAACCTCCTGTATTCGGGTCGGGGGTTCTAGCCGGACGACCCGGCGGGCAACAATGCGGAATCCTTTTCGGAGTGGCGGGGTCACGCTAGAGTCCTCCGCAGTTTCGGAGTTGAATTCTCTGACAGGAGTCTCGCTCGTGAACTTGCGACTGTTTCCAACAGATTCGCTGACGAGCCGCGTTATTGCGGCCGTGGTTCGTGCGTTTTGTCGAGTGGAGAATCCTGCGGCCGCCGTTTCAACCGGCTTCTCTTGAATGGCTTCCTAATTGCGGCGGCGTGTCCGGGATCCGCTTGGCACCGTCAACTCGCGTGCTTTCCATGATCGGGAAAGGCGAGGATGACTGGTCGGACTGCATCGCCAGTGTGCATTGGCAACTTGTGTTTTCACGCCGAGCGTGAAAACAAGATTGTGGTTTACCCGAGTTCCGTTTCTTAACCCCCCAAGGAGAGTGAAATGCGTCGAATTCTGTCTGTGGCATTTGTGGCGAGCATGATGTTCGCCGGAGCATTGATCGCGGCCGAACTGAAGTCCGGCCTGCAACCGGGCGAGGATCTGCCCGCCTACACCGTCAGAGATTGCACCGGCCCCAGCGAAGGCAAGTCGCTGTGCTATCGCTGCAAGTTTGGAGCTCGCCCGGTGGTCAACATCTTCGCTCGCGAGATGACTCCGGAAGTCGTCGCGCTCGTCAAGCAAATTGACCGCGTCGTCGGCAAGAACGAAGAGAAGAAAATGGCGGCGTTCGTCACGTTGCTAACCAATGATCCAGACAAAGATGAAGTCAAGCTCAAGGAGATCGCCAAGAAAGAAGGGGGCTTGAAGAACGTCCCGCTGACGATCTTCGACGGCATTGCCGGACCGGATGAGTACAAGATCGCCGAGAAGGCCGACCTGACCGTCATGATGTGGGTCGACGGCAAAGTGAAAGTCAGCCACGCCTTCGCCAAGGGTGAGTACAAGACCGCCAACAGCAAGGCGATCATTGAGGACACCAAGAAGATTCTGAACTAGCCAATTGTGGTGCGGGCGTCTGGCCTGCATCCGCTGAATTGCGGCAATTGGACTGGTGCAGGCAAGACGTCCGCACCGCAATCTGAGTAGCCCCGGCTCTTGTGGCCGGGGCTATTTTTTTCCCGTGATGGCCGGATCGTCTGGAGTGAACATCTCTCCGTCGATCGGAATCCAATCGGATGGCGGTTCCCGATCAATCAGCTCGTCGTTGATGGCAAACAAATAGAATCGGATCAATGGTCGAAAGAGGGTCTCTGGATTCGTTTCGAGCAGTCCGGCCAGCGTCTTGCCCGCCAACAGCGGATTCCCCGATTCGATTTGGCACATCGCTGAGTACCAATGCAACGATGCCATTTCGGCCTCTGAGACCAATTGCGCATTTTGAAGGAGCAAGGTGTGGTGGGTTGGCCAAACATTGGGATGTCCCAACAGATGAAACCGGGATTGAACCGTCGGCAAGGTGGCTAAAACGCCTGTCATCAACGACTGCTGCGTGATCGCGGATTGAATCATCCACAACTCGATCGCTCTCTCATATTCCCCGTGTGCGAGTCGAGTCCACGCGGCAGGAATGCGCCACGACGCTTGGTTGTTCTCGGAAAAATACTCAAACAGTCCGTGAACCTCTTCAATCTCACCCGACTCGAACCGCAACAAGAATTGCAGGATCTGCAAATCGGCCGATTCACGGACTTCATTCGGATCAACATTCAATAGCCGCAGCGCTTCGAGCACAAAGCCAGCCTCATACACCTGAGAGGCCATTTCGGCGGCATT
Organism: Planctomyces sp.; assembly: GCA_005798445.1. Lineage (GTDB taxonomy): Bacteria > Planctomycetota > Planctomycetia > Planctomycetales > Planctomycetaceae > SXKJ01. The sequence continues at coordinate 8,423 of SYJG01000387.1, read as the reverse complement.
CTGTCCTTTTTCCAAACTTGGAATAATTTGTTCTTGCAGCGCGGTTTGTCGACTTTCGCAGTGTTCGCGCAGAGCTAAACGGCGCTGCAAAGAATCACTTTCTTTCGAGTTGTCGGAGTCGGTGAGTGGCGTCAGTTTGTCAATGACATCCAACTCTCGCAAAACCAAGTCGAGTCGATTGTGCCTCTGTAAGAGGTCCACAAGTCGGTCTCGCAGAAAGAGGGACTTCGGGTCTAAGAGGATCGCTTGGTTGTAGGCTGCGAGCGCCTGATAAAACCGGAGTCGGTTTTCGAATGGCACTCCGTCGGCTTGCTGGATGGCGGTCTCAATGTCGTGCAAGAACGAGTACGCCTCTCCTAGAATTTGATAGGCCGCCGCGTTGTCGGCCGATTCCGCTAGTCCGGCGTTTGCTTTGCGGATGGCGAGGTGAGCGATCCCGATGGCCGATGGTTCGTCAATCCTGAGTTGTCCGTTCATGATCGCGCGTAAGTGCAACAGTAAAGTTTCTGCCTCCAGCACTTTGTTGGAAACCTGAGATTCTGGAGCACCAAAAGTTCTTTGAAGCGACGAGCGTGTGCGCGGCCAATCCGTGCGCAACGAAACAGGCTCTGTCGTTTGAAACGCTAACTTTCGAAGCGAAAATAGATGCTTTTCCAAAAACTGAGCCAGTTCGGGAGAGGCATCTTTCCGGTGATAAAAGACCGCGCAATGCGATCCCAAGTGTGTGAGCTGCCATTCGTCGGGTTTGGCGAGTATCCGGAAGTAAGCGGTTGGGTTTCCGCCGAACAACCGTGGGATCACATGCGTCAGTTGAAAGTGGTTGAAAATGAGTCGCCAGGCATTCGATTTGTCGTCGGAGTCGGCACCATTTGGCACATGATCAGATGCGGTTTTCGGATTGGTCAATTGCATCAGAGACTGACGCGCCTGATCGTGCAGGGCGAGCAAATCCTGGTCGCCGCGTCGTGAAAATATTGCCAATCGGCTGTCGAGGAATGGTTTCTGATCGATCCACAGCAGCACATCTCCTTGGCTGGGCATGAAATTGAACGGCCGATCGTCGAATGAGCCGGACGTCGCGTCGCGATACGCCGCGATGATGGCTCGTAACTGACTCGACAAACCGACGCCAACTCTTTTGCCCTCTGTGCCGAACAGCGATTGATTCACGGAGGCCACCGCCAGCGCGAAGAACGCCAGGACGGTGATGGCTCGGCCTCCGCGCGTAAACAGCAATTCTTTGGACTCGATCGAATACGACTGCCGAAAACTCGATTGATACCACTGCTGAGCGCTCAGCGTTCCGATCGCACAGGCCACGACGCTTGCTGCCGCCAGTTCGTGTGACGCGATCGCAGCCAAAACGACAAATCCCGCGAATGCCAACACATCTCCCAAGTTGACTCGCCGCGCGTTCAACACGATCGACACCAATGCCGATGCCAACACAACCACGCCCGCAACTAGTGGCAGACGTCCTGACCCGGTTCGCCACAAATCGGACGTCAACAAAGAGAATGCACCGGCCTCTTCTGATCCGGAACTCGCCGAAACATACAAATGCCACGCGGGATACTCGGTGCCGTACAAGGCGACCGGTGAAAACAGAGCTTGTCCGCCAAACGGATTCAAGCTGCTCGCGACGATGCAAGTGCCCAAAACCTTCCAAAAATGTGCTCGCTGAGTTGCTGTCAAACTGGTGCGTCCCGCCGCTTGGCCGATGACCTCGCCAAGGCCCCACAGCAACAGCAGCGTCAGTCCGAGAAACATGCGATGATCGAGATTGCACCACAGCACGAATCCCGGCACCAACCACCACAACGACACCGGTCGACCGGACATCGCCAGGACATTCGTTGCTGTCGTCGCATCCGTTGACGACCGCCAAACGTGCAACCACCAGAATGTCGCGGCCAAACCGAACAGCGTGACTGTCTCTGGCTGACCAGAGAATTGTGAATGACAGGCCAGCAACGTCAGCACTCCAAGAATCGAGCCGAACCAGCTCGATACCCCCGGCCGGCTGGTTTTTCCGAGCAGCGACCACGTCGTGGCCACGAGCAGCGCTGTTGCGAGCGACAATCCAATCCCCTCACCGATTGCGAACAGCCCGCTGGCGATCAAATCCCACAACCACGACAGATTGACCCAGCGATGTTCACCAGCCGTTGCCGAGAACACATCGTTCGTTGGCGGCCAGAATCCGTGAGAGGCCAAGTACCGGCCGGTCTTCACATGCACGAGCGTGGTTGTTTCGACGATCTGCCGACAGCCGATCAACAGCGCGAGCAACACCACGGCCCAGCTCAACATGAAGTCGCCGCGGATGGCTTCATCCTCAACCAACTCGGGTGTGAGTGGTTCCCATTCGGGCAGACCTTCGACAGGTGTGGAGTTCGCGGATTCATTCATGAGCGAAGCCGGTTCGACAACTTCAGTCACGACGACCGGTGGCGGAGAGTCAGAATTCGCAGAGTGAGTTTTTTCAGATTCCGACACAATTCATCCCACAAAGGAAACATGGCAAAGTTCGACCAAGTGGACCCGCAGAGAGAAGAGTAGGCAGGCGAGCGGCAGGGCGTCAGCCCTCCGAGTCCGTCGTTTGAGCAGAAATTCCATTCTCGGAGGGCTAACGCCCTGCCGCTCGCCAACACAGTTTCCTTTGCGGGTCTACTTTGACTTTAACGTGAAAGGGAGCCGCAACGTTGGAGCCATTGACCGGAATTCCCAGACCGAGGAGGCCATGCTAGGCGCATCGAACGCACCGAGCAACTTGTTGCGTCGGGAAGATGCCCGGCGCGCGGATGGTTGCAATCGAAACTCGGTGCGATAACATCCCGCCCCGACACGGGTGCCTGGGAGCCTGTTGCTGCCAGGAGAATAGGGAAGACGGTGTGAATCCGTCGCGGTCCCGCCGCTGTAACCGGGGACGAACGTCGCCATTGCCACTGAGCACGGTGCCATTGAGCACAGTGCTTGGGAAGGCGCGGCTAGTAGATCGATCCGGGAGCCAGAAGACCTGCCCTGATGTCGTTCAAGCAATTGGCTCACACAGGACTCGCTCCGGACGAGTCGTGGCATTCTCATTCGCGGACGTTTTGCGGCGCGGCAGTTCTCTCGATCATTCGAGGTGACATTGTCTCCGCGCGTCCTCCGCGAGCGGGCGGCTGCGTTGGTCGGACGGTTCTTCGTGGGTCGTTTTGACAACGGAGAATTGTCATGTCGCTCTCGTTGGGACGTTCGCGTCGCTCTGGTTTCACGCTCATTGAGTTGCTGGTCGTCATCGCCATCATCGCGATCCTGATCGCTCTGCTGTTGCCTGCCGTGCAGCAAGCTCGCGCCGCCGCGCGGGCCACGCAGTGCCGCAATTCGTTGAAGCAACTGGCTCTGTCATTGCACAACTATTCGGAGACGTACAACGGCATGATGATCCCGTACGTCATCGAGGACACGACGAGGATCAACAATCTCTTGGGCACCGGCGCAGCACAGGGCAAGGCTCAGTTTTGGTTTGGGACCGTGGACTACGACATTCCGAATCCGTCGCAGCAACTCACGTTCAAGAAAGGGCCGCTCGCTCCATTCATGGAGGCCAGCTACGAGTCGTTCCAGTGCCCCGACTTGGGACTGTCCGATCTGGAGTCCGTTCGCTTTGGACGTCCTGCCAGCGGATATGCTTACAACGGCTACTATCTGTCGCGATCGTCGGGTGTCGATTATCCGCCGCCGTTTTATTGGCCTCCGGTACCGGCCGCGAATCCGGCCACGAGGAAATTCGCGGCCGTGCAAGTCCTTTCGCAGACCGTCGCGTTTGCTGACAGTGCTCAAGTCAGCATGACCTCCTGGGCACCGCCGGCCTTCAGCTTCACGGAGAATTGGATTCTCGATCCGCCGAGCAACAATTATCCGACGGTCCATTTTCGGCACAATGGCGCGGCCAACGTCGCGTTTCTTGACGGACATGTGGAGACTCGGTTGCGGCATTTCCGCATCGACCCCGCCGGCTGGATTTCACCAACTCAGGCGGACCTGATGGAGCAACACAAGCTGGGCTATGTCAGTAACGGCAATCTCGATAATCCCAATCTTCAAGACGAGCTCTACGACCGACGCTGATTGGCGGTTGGACGGAATGAAGTGGGCCAGTGGCGGTCTCGCTGGTGAGAGCCTTGGGAGCAATGTGCAATCACATCATCTCCCTAATCTCCTTCATCGCATCGGCCAGCGTGCTCACTGATGCTGAACGTGGATTGCTCGCGGACGGTGTTGGAGACAATGAGTTCGGCGAGCAGTCCCAGCGACAAGCTCTGTCCACCGAGCAACGTGGCAGCGACCGAGTAGGCCAGCAGCGGTCTCGGTCCAATCGGCGACACTTCGAGCAACGGCGCGCCGCCCCACAGGGGAGGCAGGTTCATCAGCAACCACAGCACCGCGAGATATCCCAAGCCCAAGAAGCCGAATCCGAGAAACGTCAGGCCGACGGCACCGAGCATGTGTTGCGGGCTTTGGCCGAAGCCGGTCAGGAACTTGACGGTCAACAGATCGAGGAAGCCGCGCAGGAAGCGGCGTACGCCGTACTTTGAGCGGCCGAATTGGCGCTCGCGGTGATGCACGGCGATCTCGGTGACGCGAAAGCCGCGTGCGTGCGCGAGCACCGGGATGAACCGATGCAGCTCACCGTAGATCGTGATCTCGCGAGCCACCTCTGCTCGGAACAGCTTCAGTCCGCAGTTGTGATCGTGCAACTTCAATCCGGTGAGCCGGCTGATCATCCCGTTGAAGACGCGGCTGGGAAAAACTTTGTGCCACGGATCGAGTCGCCGTTGTTTCCAACCGTTGACGACGTCGAAGCCCTCGTTGAGCTTGCTCAGGAAGTTCGGGATCTCCGCCGGATCATCCTGCAAGTCGGCGTCCATCATCAGCACCAGATCGCCGCGTGCGGCTCGCATTCCGGCCGTCAGCGCGGCGGCTTTGCCGAAGTTTCGTCGCAGCCGAATGCCGGAGACTTTTTCGTTTTGCTCCGCCAGTTGACGGATCACATCCCAACTGCCGTCGCGCGAGCCGTCATCCACGAAGATCACTTCGTATTCGACGCCGTGCCGTTCTCCAGATCGAAAGATCTCCGCCAGCAACTGCGGCAGGCTCTCTTGTTCATTCAGCACCGGCACGATGATCGACAACATTCGCCCGTCCGTTCTGTAGGTCAGGCTTTCTAGCCTGACCCGAATTGGCAAGTTCACGCCAATCGTTGATCGGGGCAGCCTGGAAAGGCTGACCTACTTCGAGCATTGAGTTTCGAGGTTTGGGATTTGAGTTTCAACGTCGGCCGTCAAAGACGTTTCTCTTCTCACTCTTCTTTTTGGTGCGGGTGCCGATCGCCATTCGGTCCCTCATCCGGCCTTCGGCCACCTTCTCCCAGCAGGAGAAGGACTTCGTTCGGGCGTCGTTGTCGATCGGAGCTGCTTGCAACTTGAGTCGTTCTTGTTGCATCGCGACCTGTTCCACGAAACGCCGCTCAAACTGCTCGAAACACGGCGATTAGCCGTTGCAGCGGTCGTGAAATCGAGGGGGTCGGAAGTCGTCGAATTCTTATGGCTCGCGGTTGGACACGCCCGTAATTTGGTGGAATGGTTTTCGGGCCATTCTCTGCGCGGGCGGAGCTTGGCTCGGTTTGTCGCGCGACACAGATCGTTCCCCTCACATGCAAGGCTCCGCAAGATGCGATTCTCAAGTTGGTTGGACACAGTTCGTTCAGGGAGGAAATTTGGTCGTTCGGTTCGGGCTCGTGCGACTCGGCTGAGTCGCGTTGCGGACGTGCGAGTCGCCGAGACGTTGGAGACTCGCGCGGTGCCGACCGTCACGGTTTTACCAGTGGGAGGCTCAGGAGCGACGACGCTGTTTATCGCGTCTGACAGCGGCGACGCGATCACCGTGCGAGTGAATTCGACGTTGGTCGAGGTGCTCGCGAACGGGACACCGGTCGCATCGGCTCCGGCGGTGCTTGCCTCCGACGTGACAAATCTGGATGTGCAGGGTGGTGACGGCAGCAACGTCATTGACCTGACTGGCGTCTCATCGGGCGAGTTTCCGGCTCTGGCGGGCATCACGATCAACGGCGGAGACGGCAACGATTCCATCCTTGGCAGCGATAGTTTCGATGACCTGATTTCTGGAGGCAACGGCAACGATACCGTCAGCGGCGGAGGCGGAGCTGACACGGTTGCGGGTAACGACGGCAATGATTCGATCCTCGGCGGCGAGGGAGACGATTCGCTCGGTTCGACCAGCGCCTCGACGCGAGAAGACGGCAATGACACGCTCGACGGCGGCAACGGCAAAGACACACTGGGCGCGGGCAGCGGCACCGACACCTTGATCGGCGGGACGGGCGATGACAGTCTCTTCGGCGGTTCGGGCAACGATCGGCTGCTCGGCGACGACGGCAACGACACGATGACCGGTGAGTCGGGGAACGATTCCATGCTCGGTTCGACCGGCGACGATTCGATGCTCGGCGGCGACGGCAACGACACGATCGACGGCGAAGAGGGTCTCGACATCCTCAGTGGCGGCAACAATGACGACTCGCTGATCGGTGGCAATGACTCAGACGTCCTGTTTGGCGACGCCGGCAACGACAGGCTCACTGGCGACACGGGGGACGACACGTGCAACGGCGGAGCCGGGAATGATTCAATCCTCGGCGTCGATGGCGATGACGTGCTCGGTTCGTACATCAATCCTTCACTCGTCTTGGTGAAAGAGGATGGCAATGACACGATCGACGGCGGAGCCGGCAATGACAAACTCGATGGCGGTGCGGGACTTGATTCGCTGATCGACTCGTCAGGCAACGACACGCTCAACGGCGGAGTCGGAAACGACATTCTCACAACGGCTGGTTCGCCGACCGTCGGCGGCACTGGCGAGGATGACACGCTGCTCGGGGGGGACGGAAACGACTCCATCACCGGCGGCGGCGGTAATGATTCTCTCGACGGCGGCAACCAGAACGACACGATCAACGGCGGAGACAGCAACGACACGCTGTTTGGCAATAGCGGCAACGATTCACTCAACGGCGGCAGTGGCGTTGATTCGCTCGATGGCGGCGCGGGGAACGACACGATCAACAGCGGTGCCGGCGACGACGTGCTGTCCTGGAAGGCGGCCAATGGCAGCGACACGTTCCAAAATGGGGGCGGGTTCGATGCGGTCAACATCGACGGCACCGATGGGAATGACACCTACTCGGTTGCGAAGGCCAGCTCGGTGATGAAGATCACGAATGGCGGACAGAGCGTGACACTCGACCGCACGATCACCGGCGTGACGATCAACGGTGGTCTCGGCAACGACACGATCAACATCTCGACGCTGTCGGGAGTCTCGCCGATGCTGCTGCTGATCAACGGCGGCGATGACAACGACAAAATCAATGCGAACGGAGTCTCGCTGGGTAGCGTGCTTTTGCGAGCCTCCGGCGGACTTGGCGACGACACGATCACTGGCTCAACGAACAACGATTACCTCGACGGCGGTGATGGTGAGGACAGGATCACAGCCAACGGCGGCAACGACACCTTGATCGGCGGACTGGACAACGACAGTCTTGCTGCCGGAGCGGGAAACGACTTCGTTGATGCCGGCGACGGCGACGACACGGTCACGGGCGAGGCGGGGAACGACATTCTCAAAGGTGGTGGCGACATTGACTCGATGGATGGTGGTGACGGCAACGACACGGTCCTCGGCGGAAATGGCGATGACATTCTGCTTGCGGGTGGAGCGGGCGTGGATGTCGTCCGCGGTGAACTCGGTTCCGATTCTCTCTTTGGCGGAAACGGAAACGATCTGCTCGAAGGGAACGACGGCAACGATACGGTTCGCGGTGACGCCGGCAACGACCTGATTCGCGGCGGCGACGGCGAGGACAGCCTGGATGGCGGAGCCGGCAACGACACTCTGGTCGGCGGCGACGGTAACGACGACGTGACCGGCGGCGAGGGCGACGACGGCATCAACGGCGGCGACGGCGATGATTCGCTCAACGGCATGGCCGGCAACGACACGATCATCGGCCAAGATGGCAATGACACAATTTATGGCGGAGCCGGCAACGACACCTGCCTCGGTGATGAAGGGGACGACACGGTCGTCGGCCAAGGAAACCCGGACACGCTGCAAGGTGGCGACGGCGACGATGTGATCGTGTCCGACGACTCCTCCGAGATTGACGAAGCGTTCAAGCTTTCGTCTGATATCCTGGCCCGGTTAGAGGCGACGTAAGGCAGCCAGTTGAAATTGATCTACCGGCAGTTTGGCTTGCTGAGTTATAGACCGCGAAAGGGTTTGGGAGAAACATCCAGGTCTCAGGGACGAGACGATGAATGCAGAACTGACAGAGGCTGTGATTGCAACGG
>SYJG01000386.1 GCA_005798445.1 Planctomyces sp. | reverse complement strand
CCAAAACTCTTGCTGCTGCTCCGTCTGCCAATGTCCCATCGCCATTCCCAGCTCCTCCTGCTCGAGAGTCCCTCAAGGTCGCAGATCATAGCGCCCTGTCACACACGTCAAGCCAACGACGGCTTTTTCAACAGGCTGCTAAAAGCTGTTTCAGGTTCGTGATCGCCGGCTTCACGTTACCAAGCCGCAGGGAGAGACGGATCAAGAACTGAATGTCATGAACGCCCTCCACCAATAACAGGACCGGTCGGAGTCCGTCCCGCCCGACGCGTCGCACCGCCACTCCACTGTGTTGGTTGTGTTCCAGAAGTCGCCTTCTTCGATTTAAGAAATGCATCTGACGGAACCACGTTCGTACTGGTCTCCTTTCCGATGGAGTTCTGGAATTAAGGACGGTAAGAAAGAGCTCCAGTCGTGGGAGCCGCTCGTCACGCTAAACGCAGGCCGCTTCCAGCGCTCGGCCGCCGCTTCTCAGACGCTGCTCATCGAGTTCGTCCCAGTCAAGGAGATACGGACCCAGGTCTTCGTCGTCGCTGTCTTCCAGGTCGATGTCCGGATCGGCGATCAGAAATCCCAATCGCTTGATCGTGCCGGCAGATTCTCCAGTGGCGTGAGCCACCGCACGGTTCACTTCGGTCTGACTCATGGTGGGTCTCCCTTTCGGTACCAAACAAAAATGCCTCGCGCATTCGGCAACCGTTGCCGAATGCGTGAGGCCAGAAGTTTCAAATGGATTACACAATCGCGGCCGGCATTCCTCGGTTTGCGACGTCGCATCAGTAATGCGAGTACGGCGACACGCTCAAAGAGTCAGCTTGGATGCTTCACCCAACATCGTATGGAGCAACTGCTGCGCACGACTGATGGCGAGCATCCTGTTGAGGATGTTCGCGCGGAGTGCTGTTGCCACTCTGATTGGCACATGAGCACGCGAGGTTGTTCAATTCTCGCCGTTTGGTATGAACCTTATCCGGTTCTATTTCATGGTGTCGTCCCGCTGGCGTTGATGGACGCTACCCTTCGTCGGCTTCGACATTACCTCTGATGAATTGCCAATCATTCGCTCGGCAATCAACCGCAATAGCCGAGCGAGTGGTGTACCGAACATGACTGGACGCGAGGGAACAGTAACTGTCTTAGGGCGACGACGATGAATTTGTGTCATTTCAAAGCTCCTCTGGAACTTGCCCTTCGTGGCGAAAACAAAAAAGCCCTCGGCGACTGCCGAGGGCTCACAAGGCATTTCAAAATCCAATTACCCGCCGGGGTTCAGAGTTCCTGCGGCAAGTAACCGTCGAGCGGTGTGAATCGATACCTGCGATTCTTGTGTCGTCTTAATTTTTTATAGTCATCGGGCGGCTCATGCACGATGGGGTATGGTGAGGTCAGCCCCTGCGAGATCATCTGCCGATGCAAGGTAAGCGCGTTAAAGACTGCGGTCTGCGTTGGCCGCTCCCGGAGCTGTTCGGCGATTTGCCGCTGCTCTCGGCCGGCAGCTTCCAAACGAATCGACTCTTCGCGGATCCGTTCGCGTTGCGGCGGCTCGAATAGATCAACCGTCACGACACGAGTCAGCAATTCGTCGAGCGCGGGAATGCGGGCTATGTCGGCGTCGATGCCGCTGAAAGCCAATTTTAAGCGGGCTCGTGGCACTGGGTGGCCTCCGTCAATCAAACGAACGAGATAGACGAAAAACTCCGGAACGATCTGCCGCAGCAGCGCCGCGAACTCAAATGACTCGACATTCAGCGGCTGGAACTGGGCTTCGAGACTGGCTCGCAACTCGGCGACGGATGTCGGGAGAACTAACGGCTTCTCCACCGTCTTTTCAACCAAGTAGCGACGCCGGGCGAGATCTCGTTCGCGACTTTCGATCGCATCGATATCGTTGACGATCATTTCTTTTGGGCCGAACATTCTCATCGCCGCGAGCAAGTTCTCCTTCTCAAGTGCGAGTTGGACACCGTCGGCTTCGAGTTGCTTTAGCTGCGCCGACGGCTTGTTTTCCGATTGAAGCTGAACTTCATCGAGGATCTGACGAAATTGATCGTCGAATCCTTCGAGCTGGTAGAGCACTTTCGTAATTTCTGTACGAACCCGATCGACGACGAAGCGGCCATCGATATGAATCGAGTTCCAGCAGAAATAGTTATAGCTGCCAGAACACATCAGGTGCTCAGTGATGCCGTTGCCGCCCCAACTGTAGGTGCGGCCGCAGTACCAGCAACGAGCATGCTGTCCCGGGAACCGACTTCTCTTCCACGACATGTTCGTTCTCGGGTGAACGCCGTTGATCTTCTTCTGGCCGTATTGGGAGTTTCGCTTAGCGAGCAGAGCCACGAGGTCGTCAAACTCGGCCGGTTCAAAGAAGGCCAGATGCGGGGCTTCGTAATAGGTCGGCCCCTTCGGATTTTTCTTTGGTGAGCGTTTGCCGCTGCCGTGATGCTTGACCGTAGTCGTTTTGCCGCGTTGCGGCATGCCCTTGAGGATCGGGTTCCGATAGAACCTCAACACCATCGTCCCATTCCATTGGTCCTTCCGAGCGCAAGGCCCGACGGGTACTCGATGGTTGTGAAAGTAGTCCGCCACATCTTCACCGTTGAGTGTACGGCGAAGAATGCGAGCCCCCTCATGTATGTGCTCGGCGGCGGTTTCATCCTTCGACCAATCGTCGTACGACTTGGCTCCCTCGGGAACGATGTAACCGTGAATCGGATGTTTGGCAGTTGCCCCCGATTTCTTAAAGCGGTTCATCATCTTCTGTTTGATCCGCTTTGACGTGCGCTGATTGTGGGCGACATTCTCGCTGCACGCATTCAGAGCATCCTCCTCCCAAGTTTCATCGATCGTGTCGATACCATCGTCGATGCAGATCGACCGCGTACCGTTGTCGACTCCGAGACCAAGCAATCTGGCCGCCTCGCCGCCGCGGATAAGACGGCTCAGGTCGTCATAGACGAAGACGTCGTAATCACCCGACTTGTAAGCAGCTTCGATCTCGTCCAATTCAGGCCGATCGAGCCGTTCACCTTTGCCTTTCGTGGCGATGACTCGAAACTCGACGGGGCCGTCGTAAAGCTCTGCGATGGTTTCTCGGGCGTTATCTTCTTGATCCTCCAGGCTGAGTTCTTTTTGACTGGCGCACCCCGAAATGCGGCAGGCAACACCAACAATCAGGACATGTCCACTGCGTGGTTGGAGCTTCTCTTCCGACTTACGGCCCATGGCGACACCTCAAATTCGAGGCGTCGACAAACGACTTCGCGGCTTGTCCCAGTGGGACAAAACAAATGACAACAGGTGAGAATCCGCGACAAGCGGCGAGAACGGATGAGAGACTGAAACCTTCAGCAGGGCTGAAGGTTACGGACACAAACGGCAACCAAGTAATGACTTAAAGAACTGCTCCGGAGGAATCCCGCCCTCTCCGCTTGAAGTCCAAGCCGCCATCGTCACCCGATGACGGCTTTTTGCTTGTGCCAGTTACTTCGCCGCTTGCTGCTTCCGAAGGTCGGAGACCTGGTGAGACAATCCTTCGACGCGGTTGTCGGTCAGCGTGATATTCTTGGTTTCGGCACCCAGGCGAATCCCAATTCGCTTGGCGGCACCGCGTTGTTCGACGATGCGGTTTTCGACCAATTCGATGGCTTCGGTCCCCCCTTGAATGTCGATTCCGACTCCCTCGTCGCCGCCGCTGTTGATGATTTCGTTTCGCTCGATGCGATTGCGATGGCCGGCGAAGGACGGGCCGCGTTCGGGGCGGAAGAGGACACCGGCGACTCCGCTGTTCTTGATGACGTTGTCGCGAACGATGTTGTCGGTGTCGCGATGGCCGATCGAGACGCTTGCTGTGCGGATGCCTTCGATCGTGTTCTTCTCGGCGAGGCCGTACTTCACGCCCCAGCAGAAGAAGATGCCGATGTTGCAGCGTTCGATGCGGTTGTTGCGGATCAGCGGCCTTTGTGAGCCGCTGCCGGGGTGCAGGCCGAGGTCGGCGTTGTCGTGGCTGTGACAATTCTCGACGACAACGTCGTGGCAAATCTGCCAACTGATGCCGTCGCCGTTGTTGTTGCGAGCCTCGACGCCGCGCATCGTCATCCGCTGGCAATCCTGCAAGAAGATGCAGCCGGAGTAGTTGCCGTCAAAGTGGTCGTTCTTCTCGCGGTTTCCGTCGAGCGTGATGTTCTCAATCACGCAATCGCTGATGAACTCGCCGCTGATGAGCGGAAACGACGTGGCGATCGTCGGCTCACCGGCTTGCCAGACGTTTTCGCGGAGTGCCTTGTCGAGCTTGAAACGGTTTCCTGTACGAGCCACGAGCGTCCGCTTGAGGACTGTCGGTCCACCGTTGTGCGGATTCTTGGTGCGGATCACGACGCCGTCACCGACTCGGAAATTCTTCGCGTCGTCCAGCGTCACCTCCTGGTCGTACCAATCGGAATCGACCAGGATTTTCGTCTTCGAGCTTGGCTCTTTGATGAGCACCGACTCCGCGCCGCTGCCGACGATCCGCACCTTCGACGCGAGATACACCGAGTTCCGCAGCCGGTACTTCCCCGGCAGAACTTTGACCGTTCCGCCGCCGAGCCGCGCGACGGAATCGACCGCCGCCTGCAACACTTTCTCGGTCGAGCCGATCAAGTCCCCCTCTGTGTTGCCGACGGTGATCGTGACACGCTCGTCCCATTTCGGCTCGACGGCCGTGTCGCCGGAGGTGGCTCGCGGGGTTGTGACTGGCGGGCGGCCGTCGTCGGCTGACGTGTTCTTGAATCCAATCACGAGAACAACCACGAGAACGAGCAGCAGTCGAGACATTGGGGACTCTCCTTCGAGTAGTGCAAAATCCAACGAGCCACCGGGGCAGGCCCGGTGGGGTTAGCCGCCGATGGAGTACATCGCTCGCTTTGGTTGGATGAAACGGGCGGTGTTGATTTGGTGGCCTTCCCACTTGGCGGTGACGCTGGCTTTGATGGCGGCGGCGATCTCTGCGTCGGTGCCGTTGCGGCGGAGCAGGTCGCGGACGTCGGTCTCTTCGAGGCTGAAGAGGCAGTTGCGGATTTTACCGTCGGCGGTGATGCGGAAGCGGTCGCAGTTCATGCAGAACGGCTGACTGACGCTGGCGATGAAACCGACTCGGCCGACGCCGTCCTCGAAGACGAACTCGGTGGCGGGGGCGTGTGGGTTTTGGTCGGGGATCGGGATCAGCGGCATGATCTCGGCCGACAGCCGCTCGATAATCTCGTGAGCGAACAGGACTTTGTCCCGCTCCCAGGCGTTGTCGGCGTCGAGCGGCATGAACTCGATGAACCGCAGTTCGACACCGGTCTCGCGAGCGAACTTTCCGAACGGGACGATCTCGTCCTCGGTCATGCCGCGCACCGAGACGGCGTTGATCTTCACTGGGTCGAAGCCGACTCGTTGAGCGGCTTGAATTCCTTCGATGACTTTTTCGTAGCCCTCACGGCGTGTGATCTCTTTGAACTTCACAGGGTCGAGAGCGTCGAGCGACACGTTGATCCGCCGCAGGCCGGCGTCCCACAATTGTTGAGCTTGCTCGGCCAGCAGGATGCCGTTGGTCGTGATGCCGATGTCGTGAACGCCGCCGATCGCGGCGATCATCGCGACCAGCTTGTGAAGGTCGCGCCGCACGAGCGGTTCGCCGCCCGTCAGCCGAACCTTGTTGACTCCCAGGCCCACGCAGATGCGGGTGAAGCGTTCCATTTCCTCGAACGTCAGCAACTCTTTGCGTTCCATAAACTGCACGTTCTCGGCGGGCATGCAGTAGAAACACCGAATGTTGCAGCGGTCGGTGACGCTGATGCGGAGGTTCGTGTGTTCGCGGCCGAAGCCGTCGATGAGTTGCGGGGTCATGATGTTTTGCCCGGTCCCCTCTCCCTCTGGGAGAGTGCTAGGGTGAGGGTTT
>SYJG01000385.1 GCA_005798445.1 Planctomyces sp. | reverse complement strand
CAGCAATGTCTGCAGTCGCATCCTGGAACTCCCCGGTCGAAATGATTGTCGTCAACAACATCATTCCTATCAGAGATCACTCCAGGATGCTTCTCTCCTTCGTTCACACGCTGTTCACTCACAGATTCTGCTGAGGAACCTTGATTCACCGCCGAGAAGCGAAGAGCGCAGAGAGACGCTGTCAGGGCTTCAATCGGAGGAACCAATGATGCCCACGGTGGATTCCGTTCGCGCGGCTTACGACATCGCCTCCGAGGCGTATGCGAGCAAGTTCGTCGATGAACTTGATCACAAGCCGATTGATCGCGATTTGCTTCAGCAGTTCGCGGCGATCGTCGGGGCCGAGCGGCCGGTGCTCGATGTCGGTTGTGGGCCAGGGCACACGACGGCGCATCTGACGGCATTGGGGCTAAAAGCGACTGGCGTCGATCTGTCTCCCAAGATGATCGAGATCGCTTCACGGACGTTTCCGCAATCGCGGTTTGAAGTCGGTGACTTCTGCTCGCTGCGGCACGAGTCGTCGTCAATTGCCGGGATTCTCGCGTTTTACTGCATCGTGCATTTGCAGCCGGATCAGCTTGTTGCCGCCTTCTCGGAGATGCACCGAGTCCTCCGCGACGACGGCGTGTTGCTGCTGTCGTTTCATGTTGGCTCGGACGTGATCCACGCGGAGAACTTTCTCGACACCGACGCGGTTCTGGACTTCACGTTCTTTGAGACTTCGCAAATCGAAGCCGCTCTGAGCAGCGCGGGGTTCGACCGCATCGACGTGCGCGTGCGGGAACCCTACGACACCGAACATCCCAGTCGGCGCGGTTACGTTTTCGCTCACAAAGTGAACTCGGTGAGGTCTCAATGAATCCTCGAAACCGTTGGGCGACCGGGTTGATGGCCGCTTTGATTCTGAGCGTCCTGCCGTTGCTGGCTCAGGACCAGCCTGCCGTCAAACAGGCGGCTCCGATCAAAGAGTCCGATGAAGCGAAACGATCGCGCGAAGAGTTGCGGCTCGCGCTGGAGCAAGTCGCGCCGATACGGCTTGCGAACGCCGAGACGGGGGTGGAGATCGAGCGGATTGACCATCCGGTCTTCCGGCACAGTGCTCCGCTGTGGGGTGGGCATCATGGGACGGTCTGGGTTTGGGGCAAGTGCGGGAGGCCTGTGGCGGTGCTGGAGATGTTTCAGGTCTTGGAACAACGCGTCTGGTACCACCAGTTTCATGCCACGGCCGATCTGCCAATCAAGATGAGGATGTCCAACGGGGAAACGTGGACGCCGAAGGAGAGCAATGTGAGGTTCCAGCCGCTGGCCGGGACACCGTCACCAGCGGAGACGCCGTCGGCTCGGATGCGGCAGATGAAAGGGATCGTTCAGAAAATCACGGCTCACCAATTGTGGAGCTGGAAAGGGGGCGACGGAGCACGGCACGAACTGCGGCTGCTGACCACTCCCGTGCATCGCTACGATGACCGCGATCAACAACTGATCGACGGTGCCCTGTTCATCATCGCTCAGGGAACCAACCCGGAAGCGACGCTGTTCCTGGAAGCGGTCGCTCGGGTCGATGAACCCAAACCGATTTGGCAATTCGGCATCGGCCGGACGTCCAACGCGGAAATCTTCGTGAGCTACGACGATCAGGTGATCCATCACGATCCGGCGGTCAACATGGATGAAATCCTCGCCAAGACGAGTTCCCATTGGCGAACGACCGCGAAGATCAAAAGCAAAGAGAGCCAGCCATGAACACCTCGTCGTGATCGACAAGTCTGTCTGCCCTGCATTTGGACATCCTCCAGCCCGTCGGCCGAGTGATCCGCAAAGCCGTCACCGGGTAGGTCGGCATCGGTTCTTTCATGACAAATTGATACATTCCGTTTCAGACCGCGACTGCGGTGCAAGTGGGAAAACTCTCGCGATCTCGACATAGGCTGACGACTCATGGCTGACGAAGAACTCACCGACTCGCAACCAGAACCGACAGGGCCGCCGTCGAGTCGAAGCCGGAAGGTTGCTCTTGGCAATCTTTATCTCGATCCGAACAACTATCGCTTCATTGATCAGTCGGACTATGTCTTTGTGCCTGAAGACGCGATCGCCGATCCGGACATCCAACGCCGAACGACCGCCTTCCTTTTGGGAAAGAACGCAGAAGACGTCAGCGATCTCATGGCTAGTTTCAAGAAGAACGGTTGGCTGCCAGTCGATCAGATTCAGGTCCGAGAGCTTTCGCGAGGCAAGTACGTCGTCGTCGAAGGCAATCGACGTGTCGCGACACTCAAGTACTTGGAACGCCGCTTTCAAGACAGCTCCATTGATCTTGGCAACCTCGACTCCGAAGTTTTCAAAGCGGTCCCCGTCGTTCTGTACGACTCGTCGGATGATGCCCATCACAAAGTGATCATGGGGCTGGGCCACATCACTGGGAAGAAACGCTGGCCACCGATTAATCAGGCGCGGCTTCTAAAGTCATTGATGACCGATCATGGATGGAACGAAGACGAAGTGTGCCAGGCCATCGGAGTTTCAAGGCATGAACTGCGATCAACACTGAAGTCGTTGGCGCTGTGCGATCTCTACCGGAGCAGCGACTACGGCGAACAATTCACAGCAGAGAAATACAGTCTCTTCCGCGAGATCGTTCGCAGCCGTGATCTCAGTCGTTGGATTGGCTGGAACGACGCAGCGAATCGGCCGGACATTCAAATGAACGTCGATCGGCTGTTTTGCTGGTTGTCCCGAGAGGACGCGCCGCTGTCAGACGATGGTACAGACGCGGCCATTCCGTTTGATCCCGTCATCAACACGAGTACCGACGTTCGTGAATTGGCCAAGATTGTCAACGATGAGAACGCACTGCGAACGCTCGACGAAACTCGGCTCTTGTCCGACGCGAAGGCGTCAAGCGAAGTCCTGGTTCAAGACCGGCTTTCGGATGGGCTGCGGCGAATCAATGAGAGCATCAACATTCTCTTCAATCACGCGACGAAGCTGAGCGAAGAGCAACTCGGACAGGCTCAAACTGCTCTCAAGAAGCTGCAGGGGGTATTCGCGGTTCGCGACCGGCAGCCATCACTGCTCGGCCAACGATTGGAACCGCGTCCGTTCAATCTGCATCGGCAATCGCATTTCAGCGAGTTGACGATCGGTCGGTTTTGCCGTTTCCGCAATCTTCAAGTCTCCGGTCTCAAGCGAGTCAATCTCTTCGCCGGGCCGAACAACTCCGGCAAGTCGACTCTGCTGGAGGCCGTGCATTTGCTGACCAGCCAGAATGATATCGACGAACTGCTGAGGGTGATCTGCCGTCGCGGCAAGTTGATCGACGCCCCGCCGGCATTGTGGATTAAGGAGCAGATCGAGCCCGAGATTCACATCGCAGGACGATTCGATTCACTCAGCGACAACGTGGCTCAGGTCACGATCCGCAACGAACAGAACGGCGACGATCTCGACGACAAGACGTTCTACGTTACATCGCTGGAAGTCGAAGCCAAGTACGGGCAACACCAGCAGTCGGCGGTGACCCACCTGTTTCAACAGCGTGAGCGAATCACGCGGCTACAGTCGGTGGCGGTGCTTTGTCCGGTGGTCTTCTCCAGCCCGTTCGTGCAACACGACACCGAGTTCCTCGTCGATTTATTCAACCGCAGCGTTGAAGCGGGAACCAAAGACGAAGTCGTGCGGTTCATTCGCGAGCGACTCGATGCGGCGTTCAACAATGTCGATGCCGCACCCGGTCATGGAACGTCACAGTTCACGCGATTTCGAGTCACCCACGCCAATTTTGAACTGGCCCCCGACCTGACCCAATTTGGCGAAGGGGTGCAACGCATCTTTCATATCGGCCTGCTCTTCGCATACGCGCGTGGTGGCATCGTCTTGATCGACGAGTTTGAAAATGCGATTCATTACACGCTGCTGCGACCGTTCACGCGGCTCGTGCAGGAGTTGGCGATCAAGTTCGAAGTGCAGGTTTTCCTCACGTCGCACAGCAAGGAGTGCATCGACGCTTTCGTGCAGAACGACTTCCAACTTGACGAGGTCAGCGTCTACGCCATTCGCACCGAGCAAGGGCATCCCGTGGCTCACCATTACGAAGGTTCGCGGCTCGATCGCCTCCTCGACATTGCCGATGTTGATTTGCGAGGAGGCTCGCCGGAAGCATGAAGCCAATTTTCATTCTCTGCGAAGGGCCTCACGACATCGCGTTTCTTGGCCGGTTGCTCAAGGTCGCCGACGTTGTGCGATACAAGGCAACACTCGACGAATACCAGCCGAGATCGTTACGCGAGTTTCTGATCAGGCGATTCAGCCGACGCGATGTTGGCGGAGGCCGATTTCGCAGTACGAGTACGATCGTCTTGGAGAATCCACCGATCCTAGAAGCCGCGTACAAACTCGATGATCCGGAGAGACTCCTTCTGTTTCATCGTTGTGTTGGTGAGAATCAGAAAGTTGCCAACCAACAGTTCCTCTCCGACTTGGTTCTTCTTGCTCAGAAAGGATCGCCGGATGTCGGCATCCCGTCGTTCAGCGTTATTTTCGTATGCGACGCTGACGAAGCCGGAGTGGATATCAAGGTCCGCGGGTTGCGAGCAGATTACGCAGACGTTCTTCAGCCGGTACTTCCCCGTTTTGGTGAGTTGGTGGCGAATGATCCGGACAAGATTGTTCGGGACGGTCATTTCTCGGCTGGCTGCTGCGTCTTCACGTCTTCCGGACAATCGACGGGCACTTTGGAAGACATCGTCTGGCCGCTTCTCTATCGGAAGGTCTCTGGCAGCCGGTCTGAAATGTTCTACCGGTTATTGCGGGCGGATTGTCAGGCTCCATTTGGGCAAGGTGTCGGAGCGTTGGATGTGAGGAGCGTATTTTTGGAGGGCGGTCTTGGTGAGTGTCACGCCGCGTTCGTAGGTTT
>SYJG01000384.1 GCA_005798445.1 Planctomyces sp. | reverse complement strand
GTCGCCGTAGTCGATGCCGTTGTGGACCCTCTTGACGTAATGACCCGCCCCGGCTTCGCCAACCCAGTCACAGCAGGGGATGTCGTTGTTGGGCCCGACTTTGGCCGAGATCTTCTGGAACACATCCTTCACGAACGGCCAGGCTTCCACATGCCCGCCCGGCATGATGCTCGGCCCCTTGAGTGCCCCTTCCTCGCCCCCGGAAACGCCAGTCCCAATGAATCGGAGGCCAGCCCCCTTCAGCTCTTCGTGGCGACGATTCGTGTCGCGAAAGTCCGAGTTGCCACCGTCAATGATGATGTCACCGGGCGAAAGCAACGGACGAAGCTGTTGAATCACGGCATCCACCGGGGAACCCGCCTTGACCATGATCATCACACGGCGTGGAACCTTCAGATCAGCAACGAAACTCTCAACCGAGTGATAGCCACTGATTCGTTCGGTCGTTCCCGAATGCACTTTGTCGACCGGCTCACTCTTCAACTTGTTGACGAATTCGTCAGTTGTGGATGTCGTCCGGTTGTAAACCCCGACCGAAAACCCGTGATTCGCCATGTTGAGAACGAGGTTCTGCCCCATCACAGCCAAACCGATCAAGCCGATCTCATTCTTTGACATTTCAAGCTCTCAGAGTAGGCAACCGTCACAAAAAATGAGCGCAAACGAACCGCTCACAGACAACCATCAACTCCCGCGTTGTAAGCAAATTGGGCGAACCGTGCAAAACAGTCGGACTTCACGGATGCTGAACAGTTCGTAGCAAACGGATCATCGGACTGACCAGATGCAGGCAAACGCCTCGAACCCTTCCGGACTTGGGCTCGGACATTCTAAAAAGTTCAAAATCCAGTGTCTTTGTCGTTGATTTTTGGAAATCGGTGACGAAATAATTCACAATCATTCTGACATCCACTCGCTTGAGACGCGGTGCATCGTCAATTTCGGGATTCATTTTCTTTCTCCCAACATCGCTTCTTCATGGTAAATTAAGTTTTCTGGAGGCCATAAAGTTTCTGTTCCGATACTCACAAGCCACGAAGTGGAATTCCGTCAAACGACGTTCGTTTGCGGTTGTTAGGAAGAGGAGGGCAGACGTTTGGGTCGTTGTTTATTTCTTGTTCCCACTTCTGTTTCCTGAATGGGTGTTTTTTTCAATTCTTTTCTAGGAGTCCTGTCATGATGAAACGACGCGGTTTTACTTTGATCGAGCTACTGGTGGTGATCGCGATCATCGCTGTGCTCATCGCTTTGCTGCTGCCTGCTGTTCAGCAGGCGCGTGAAGCGGCTCGCAGGTCACAGTGCAAGAACAATCTCAAGCAATTCGGATTGGCGCTGCACAATTACCACGACACTTACAAAACTTTCTGCCCGTTGGCCGGTGGCACGAATTTGAGCAGCACGACTGCTGGGACAAATGGTGGTAGCTTGAGCGGTGTTGTGATGCTCTTGCCATTTATTGAGCAAGGACCGTTGTGGGAAACAATTGTTGCGAACGGGGGTCCCGCGATTTGGCAAGGTGGTAATCCCTGCCTGAGTTCGAGCGCGGCTGCGAATCCGGGTATTGACGGGCCATTTTTCCCAAACGGCTCAACTTGGGCTCCGAAAGGGTTTCATGCACCTGGATCGATCGAGGTTTTTGAGTGTCCTTCCTCGACAAAGTCCCCTTCCACTCCAGTCCAAAAAAGCTATTGCTTCAATATGGGTGATCGAATGGCTGTGAATGCTCCCGGTTCCACCGGTCCAGCCGGCAATGCCATGCTGGTGTGGGTCGACCAGACGACTGCCCAAGCAAATGTTGGAGTTCCCTCTGGTGTTCCATTCTTGAATCTATTGACGTCCATGCCAACCCCTCAACAAGAGATGCGCGGTCCGTTCACAATTGGCCGTGGTTTCGGGGTGAGAGACATCCTGGATGGTGCAAGCAACACCATCGCCATGGCCGAACGTGATCTCGGAAATCCCGGCAATGCCAACGACATTTTGGGACGAGCTCAAGTTAAACCTGCCAACCTTGATCCGGATCAATGTCAGGTGGGCGTTGTCCAAGGCCAATACTCGATTACTGCGGGAGCAGTTCCGCTCCCCACGAGTGTGAACAATCCTATGATGAGCGAGCGATGGTCCTGCGGTCATCCGTATCACAACGCGGTGACGATTGCCGCGCCACCCAATACCGGCTCTTGCTTGAATAATGCGGTTACAGATTGGACAGCGGCTGGACTTATGGCCGATGGGAACGTTTGGGTCACCCCCAGCAGCCGCCACACCGGTGGACTTCAAGTGCTGATGGCTGATGGTGCTGTGAAATTCGTGAATGAAACCATCAATAGTGCGTCGGCCAATCCGCCCTGCAATGTCAGCGGTTTCGTGACTCCTGCCCAGAAGAATGTGAGTTCTTACTACTGCAACGGCCAAAGCCCGTTCGGTGTGTGGGGCGCATTGGGCACGATGGGAAGTAACGAGACGGTGGAAGAGCTCTAAGCGACGATCGCGTGAACCGTGATTGGGTCGACACAGAACCCCTCGAAACCAAGTTTCGAGGGGTTTTTTCGTCTCCTCTGACTTCCGACGGAAACGTGAGTTTTCCAACACTCAACACCACCGAGGGATTCTCTGTCTTCGTTCAGTGTCGTTGGCCGACCGAGTCAGCTCAACCGATTATCTGTTTCAACTGAGCAGTGCCCTTCGGGCGATCCCCCGACCATCTTGAGTCGCGTAGAACGGTCGTTGTTCCACCATGACGTGGTAATCGGGAGCGATTCCAAGTGTGTGCAACATCGTGGCGTGCAAATCGGTGACATTGATCGGATTTTCGATCGTCGTGCAGGGACGCTGATCCGCAGTCTTGCCGTAGAGACAACCACGGCGGACACCACCGCCAAACATCAAAACGCTCGAGGCACCGGTAAAGTGGCGATGCATGCCGTAGTGCTTGAGTTCGCTGAGGACCGCTGGCTGATCGACTTGATTGCCGACCGGCTTTTCGGGTTTGCCTTCGAGCAGACAGTCACGGCTGAACTCGCTGGCCAAGACGATCAGCGTGCGTTCGAGCAGTCCGCGTTGCTCCAGATCGAGTACCAGTTGAGCAATCGGAGCGTCGATTTCGGACTTCAGTTTCGCGAGCCGAGTGTGGCCGTTGTCATGTGTGTCCCATTGCAAGAACGGACCGTACTCGGTGGTGACTTCGATGAAGCGGGCACCTTCTTCGACCAGTCGTCTGGCCAGCAAGCAGCCGAGGCCGAACTTGCAAGTGTTGTACATGTCAAAGGACTCTTTCGGTTCGAGCGAGAGATCAAACGCTTTTGCTGCGGATGAATTCATCAGCCGATGGGCTTGCTCCACTGAGCGAAGTATCGCGTCACGTTGCGCGTCGCTCAGCGCCTTCCCGTCCTTGCCGACCCCATCGGCCACCATCTTGCGAAACGTGTCGTAGCGTCGGCGGAAACGTTCGAGGCTCATACCGGCCGGTGGCTTCACAATGTTGACCGCTTGCCGAGGGTCGGGAACTCGGAACGGATTGAACTCCGCACCGAGACAGCCGCCGGTTTGAAACGCCTTGAGTTCTTCGGACTCGCCGTTGCCTTCGTAGCCTTGGCCGATGTCGATGAACGCGGGGATCGCCGAATTCTTCGGCCCCAGCGCGTGCGCGATCCACGCTCCCAGATGCGGAGCCGCGACGTTCTGCGGCGGTTCGTAGCCGGTGTGCCAGTGGTACTGATGCCGCGAATGCAGAATCGTGCCGAGGTCACCGAGCACATGCGACCGGATCAGCGTCCCGCGGTCCAGCACACTGGCAACCTTCTCAAAGCCTTCCGTGATTTCGATCCCGTCCACCGCCGTTTTGATGGCTGGGAAGGTGCAGAGCACGTCGTCCGCTTTCATCCCCAGCTCGAACGGGATGTACCATTTCGGATCGAACGTCTCAGTGTGAGCCATTCCCCCAGCCATCCAGAGCACGATCAGCGTATCGGCCGTCGCGGGAAACGCCGGCCGCTTCGGCTGCTGACCGGGCGAACTGGCTGGCTCTGCGAGCACATTGCCCGCCGCTCCGGCGACCAGCGTGCAACCAGCCAGGTGTGTCAGAAACTCGCGGCGAGAAGAGCAAACCGAGACAGCGTTTGTGAGTTCCATCATGTCATGTGTCCTGAGCAGGTTTCCGAGACATCGATACTGGTTTGCTTTCGAATTTGGACGGTGGAAGCGGCTGCTTGCGGTCGAGCAGATACGAGAACGCACCGAGCAAATCGCCGCGGCGGACAGAATGGCAATCCAGGCACTGCTTGGCCGCTCGCACGGCTCCCACCATGCGAACCGTATTGAGTTGCTGATCGGTGACGATGTTCTCGCCGTCGCGAAGTTGTTGCAACGACCGTTGCTCAAACTCATCCACCGGCCGCGTCTCGGCGTGCCGCAATTCTTCCATGCGAGGCAGATACTCTGACAGATACACGCGCGGTTCGACGTGCTTCAGCAGGCTCACCAATTCCAAACGCGAGACTTGCCATGACGAGAGCGATTCATTGGCCGCGAGTGGCAACGATTTGGCGAACGCGTGTGGGACGAATCCCGCGACTTGACGTGGGGATTTCACAAGGCCAATCCGCTCGGGAGCCAGAAAGTCGGCCAACCCTGAATCGTGGAGGGAAGCGATTTCGCGATTTCCCAGCGGGCTGTCTTCGGCCGCGAGTTGCGGGAATTGGATCGCGGTCGGCGGTTCAAGCTCTTGCGGACGCGCGGGCAACGGCAGCGGTTCAGGCGGAAGAATCAGGAGATGATCGCGATGCACTCGCCGCATCCGAACAACGCCAAAGCCACTGGCTTCGATGAACTTCAGATAATGCTCTTGATGCAACTGGTACAGCTTGCCTGTCCGCAAATCGAGGGTTCGCTCTTTCTCCATCGCCGCCAAACGCTCTTTTGAATCTTCGGAAAGCACTACGGCGCTCAAGCTCTGCGAAGAATCCATTGGCGGCTCATACTCCAAACGATTCGCGATGGATTCAAAATCGAACTCTCTCCGCAAATCACGCGTTTGGCGGACCTCTGAGTAAGTGGACGCCGTAATGGCTCCCCAGACGAGGAACGTGCAGACAAACGATGCGACGGCAATCACATTGCGGCGGACTCGAAAGGCGGCCACGATGCCAACGACGACAGGCATCAACACGACGAGCATGAAAAACGCGACATTGAAGATCACCAGTCCTAAGGCGCAGAAGACGAGCGGAATCGTCACCGCTCGCCAAACGCTGACGGTTGGCTTGGCTCCATACAGCGTCGCTGCGACCTGTAGGCTGGTGACGACCAGCATGATGACGAGCGGTTCCATCACGGCACCAATTGAAATTCAGGGAGCAGGATGATCGTCCACAGGAAATCGGCGACTCCTTCTTTCGTTGCAGTGCTGCCGAGCAATTCTGTCGCGAGGTCTCGTTCGCGGGAAGTCGGTTCGCGGCCGAGTGCCGCAAGCGAGATCAACGAAATCAGACGACTCGGATTGGAAGACGACTCGCGCAGCCAGTAGTCGGCTCCGCGTTGGAGCTGCTCATCGAGGGCTGAGCCGTTAGTCAATTCCAGGACTTCGAGCATCGTGGCGAGCGACTCGCGGCGTGAGACGACTTGTTCGCGGTGCGGCCTGCCGAGAGCGGATTGCAATTGGTCTTGCGACAGCAGCGAGGCTCGCAGGCGGACGTCTTGCAGCGCGGAGAGCGTGGCAGGAGTCATCAGCGTCGTGTTGGCGGCCACAACGTCGGCGATACTCCACGGAGCGAGTTTGGCATCGCCGAGAACCACCGCCGGTTTCCAATCGGCTGCATTGAAGGTCGGTTTCTCCCAGTCTTTGGACTCGGTCTCGGACGCGAGCCATGAGCCGTCGGTGGTCAGCGTCCATTTCCGGTGCATTTGGGCGTCGAAGGCGAACAGCTCAGCGATGAAGCCGGCGGGGTTGGGGCCGTTGCCCTTGTTGACGACTCGCGCGGCGAGGATGTTCTCGCCGACTTTCAGCGGGCCTCCGACCAACGTTTGTGTCGGTTGCTGCCAATTGTTCGCGTCGGTGATTTTTTGGCCGTTGATGTAGAAGTCGCACTCGTTGTCAGCCGCGACCGTCAGAAAGACGAACGGCATGCCGCGTTCCAGCTTGAGCGTCTTGCGGAAGAAGACAACCTTGTTCGCCGGAGCTTGCTGCGCGACGGCGTTCGACCAGAGCCATTTGGCGTCAGCGAACAGAGGTTGCGCTCGGCGCGGGTCTCCCGACCTCGCCGCCTCTTGGACAGTAGGACTCCCGGATCTTGTTCCCTGATCGCGGAGACCTTCGGTCGCGCGAGCGGCGGGGTCGGGAGACCCGCGCCGAGCGCTGTCGATCGCTCGCGCGATCGCACCGAGTTGTCCCGCCTGGCCGCGTCCATCGACTCGCAGTAGCGGCAGTGAGATCGGCCGCCAGGTATTGGTCAGCGATGTCACCGCATCGACGAATTGCTCGGCCGAGAGGCGTTTGACGAACGGGCCGCGAAACTCGAACGGATCGTCGGATGAAGAGTCCTCATCAAGTCCGACGGCGAAAAGCTGGTACGCTCGCGAGGTCGCGATCAGCCGCAGCGTGTGCTGGATGTCGTGGTCATGCTCGACGAAATCACTCGCAAGCCAATCGAGCAAGTCGCGATGCCACGATTCGGCGTCGAGGTTGTCGAGCGGTTCGATCAAGCCCCGTCCCATCAGCTTTGCCCACAGACGGTTGACGATGACTCGCGAGAATCGGCCGTTTTCCGGCTTCGTCAGCAGTCTGGCGAGTTGCCTTTGGCGCTCGGGCCGAGCGGCGGCTTCGATCTGACCGAGTTCGGGATACAAGAATCCGATGGCCGCCGGCTTTCCGGTCGGTTTGTCGCAGCGATGCAGTTCCAGTGGTGAGTCGGCGAAGACCGAGGCCAACGCGTACGCATCGGTCAGTTTCCAGTCGTTGACGAAGCTGTCATGGCAGCTCGCGCATTTGAGGTTCGTTCCGAGGAACACCTGGCTGATCGACTGCGCCGCTTGGATTTCTCGCCGCTGACTTTCGTTGACGGTGCCACGCCATTTGATGCCAAAGGTGAATCCCTCGGCACCTGGAGCGGCCTCGATCAGCTCGCGAACAAACTGATCGTAGGGCTTGTTGATGAGCAGCGACTCGTACAGCCAGCCGGTGATTTGTCGCCGACCGCCGTCGATGAAGCCGGTTCCTTGGTAGGCGTTACGCAACAGGTCGTTCCAAAACGTCAGCCAGTGATCGGCGTAGTTGCGTCGATCGGCCAGCGAGCGGTCGATCAGCTTGTCGCGTTTGTTTGGAGCGGTGTCGTTGACGAACTCATCGAGCTCGGTCGGCGTTGGCAGCAGGCCGATGAGATCGAGGAATGCTCGGCGAGCGAAGGCGCGATCGGCGATCAGCGATTTCGGATTTGAGAATTGAGATTTCAGATTCGGAAATCGGTCGGCAAGAAAACGATCAATCGGATTCCCATCGCCAGCAGGGACATCAGGACGGCGCGGAGCGAGCGGTGCTCGCGTGAAGGTTTTGCCGAACGCGAATCCGTCTTCCCACGGGAGACCGGCGTCGATCCAGCGGCGAAGCATTTCGATTTGTGATTTCGTGAGCGGCTCTCCCTCGGGAGGCATTCGATCGGCGGCATCGGTCGCGGTGACTCGTGCGATGAGCTTGCTGTCGCCACTCTTGCCGGGCAGGACGACTCGGCCACTCTCGCCGCCGGTGAGCAGGGATTGCCGCGAGTTGATCGACAGGCCCCCTTTGCGTTGCGTCCCAGAATGACACTTCGCGCAACGCTTGCTGAGGATCGGCTGCACGTCGTGGGCGAAGTCGATGTCGGCGGCCTGGCCGAGTTGGGGCAAGGATGTCAGGCTGCAAACGGCCAACAGCCGCAGAAAGTGTCGCATCGCAAAGGCTCTCCATTCGAGTCCACCGGATGATATCGCCGCGAGAGAAAAACTGTCCGGCAGAAAGCCGTGTGCCGATGGCCGATCGCCGTGATAACGTTTTTTGCACTCGGCAAAAAACGGTATCACGGCTGACGGCATTCGGCCATCGGCTCAAGGCCGGATTGGGATTGTTGATCGTCCCGTCGCGGGATCGGTTTTTCCACGGATTTCTCACACGGACGGTGGTGGCCCATGGATCAGAGCAAGCGAACGACTGCGGTGCTGTTGGGATCGTTTGTCGGCAACGGGTGCTCAGCGCTGATTGATGAGATCGTGTGGTCGCGGCAAATGGGTTTGGTGTTGGATGCAACGTCGGTGTCTCTGGCAATCCTTCTGACCAGTTTCATAGGGGGGATGTGCCTGGGCTGCCTCGCGTTGCCGTATTGGTTGCACGCGCGGGATGCGAATCAATCGCTACTGACGCGGACAAGTCTGGACGTGATCCGTGTGCTCGCCCCGTTCATGCCGGCGACGTTGTTGTGAGGCACGAGCTGTCTACACTCCGCGAATGCTCGAACCGCTGCCGATTGACGAAGTCTTGCCGCAGATCGTCGCAGCGCTGCGCGAGCATCCTTCCGTCGTGCTGCGTGCTCCGACCGGAGCCGGCAAGACGACACGCGTGCCGCCGGCATTGCTCGACGCTCTTGTGGTGCCAACCAACACAACGAGCCACACAGAGCGGCACGGCGCTAGCCGCCGGTCACCGGTGGCTAGCGCCATTCCGCTCACAAAGACCGGCATGCGACGAGTGATCGTGCTCGAACCCAGGCGAGTCGCAGCACGCGCCGCCGCGCGGCGCATGGCGTTTGAGCGAGGCAGTCCACTCGGCGAGGAGGTCGGCTATCAAGTCCGCTTCGATCGGAAGTGGTGCGAACGGACTCGCATCTTGGTTGTGACCGAAGGGACGCTCGTGCGGATGCTGCAAGACGATCCGTTTTTGGATTCGGTCGAGGTCGTCGTCTTCGATGAGTTCCACGAGCGGAGCCTCGACACCGATCTGTCGCTCGGCATGGTTCGCCGAGTTCAGCAGACAGTGCGACCCGATCTGAAAATGGTCGTCATGTCGGCAACGCTGGGGGTCGAGGCAGTGTCGGCGTTCTTGGGGAGCGCTCCGATCGTCGCCAGCGAAGGGCGGTTGTATCCGGTCGAGATCGTGTACGAGCCTCGCAACGACAGCATGCGGCTAGGCGTTGCAGTGGCACATGCGGTCGAACGTAGCTTGGCACTCCAGTGCCGAGCGTCTTCCGAAATGCGCTCGGCTCTGGAGAGCCGAGCTACGACAGGCGATCTCCTCGTCTTCCTGCCAGGCCAGCGAGAGATTCGTGAGTCCGCTCGCGAATTGGAACCGCTCGCGCGCGAGTACGACCTGCTGGTGATGCCGCTGCACGGCGAGCTGCCTCCGGAGCAGCAGGACGCGGCGCTACAGCGGCAAGCGAAACGCAAGATCGTGCTCGCTACGAACGTCGCGGAGACGTCCGTCACGGTCGATGGTGTCACGATCGTCATCGACACAGGACTAAGCCGCCAACTGCGGTTCGATCCGAACGTCGGATTGGATCGGCTCGAACTGTTGCCGATCTCGAAGGCCAGTGCGGAACAACGCTCGGGTCGAGCAGGACGCCAGCAACCGGGACTGTGCATCCGCCTGTGGAGCGAAGCCTCGCATCGCGCGCGGCCCGAACAGACCGCACCGGAAATTCAGCGAGTTGATCTCGCGGGTCCTGTGCTGCAATTGAAAGCATGGGGCGAAAACGATGTCCTCGCGTTTCCGTGGTTCGAACCGCCACGAGCCGAGTCGATCGCACACGCGGAATCGGTGTTGCGACGACTCGGCACGATCGACACGGCAGGCACGGTGACTGAATTGGGAACAAAGCTCGCGAAACTGCCGGTGCATCCACGATTGGGCCGGCTGCTGTTCGAGGGGACACGGCTCGGACAACCGGAACGAGCGGCGCTGGCTGCGGCGTTGTTGTCAGAGCGAGATCCGTTTGAATCTCACGCGAGCCGCATGCTCCACACGGCAGCGAGCCAGTCGGATTTGCTCGACCGCATCGAAGCGTTGGAAGAGTTCGAGCGAACCGGCCGCGAGGCGACGACCCACGGCCGGCTCAATCACGGAGCGGCGCAGTTCGTCGTTCAGACGAAGGAGCAGTTGCTGCGGCTGATTCTCGCCACCACTGGCGAGCCGGGCGGCGTCAGCCCCCGGACGAGGTCTGACAACGACGCGATTTTGTCCGGGGGCTTACGCCTCCAAGCTCGCCAAATGCCAAACGACGAGGCACTGCTTCGCGCCCTCCTCGCCGCATTCCCGGATCGCTTGGCGAAGCGGCGAGAGTCCAACAGTCCGCGGGCCGTGATGGTCGGCGGTCGCGGGATCAAGCTCTCACCGGGCAGCCGAGTCACTCAACCCGATTTGTTCTTGTGTCTCGACGTCGAAGGGAGCGGCAGCGAAGCGCTCGTCCGCTCCGCATCCGCCGTCGATCGAAGTTGGCTGCCGGATGAGTTGCTGACCGTCGGAACCGACGTCTTCTTCGACGAGCCAAGCGGCCGAGTCCAAGCTCGGCGGCGAGTCACTTGGGACGATTTGATTCTGGAAGAGTCCCCTGCCCCGTTGCCGGAAGATGATTCCGTCGCGCGGATGCTGGCCGAAGCTGCGACAACTCGTTGGGACGACGTGAAACCGAAAGACGATTCGCCCGCGGCACAATTCCTCGCGCGTGTTCGTTCTCTGCGTGAATGGTTGCCAGCACTGAACCTCCCAACTTTCGACGACGCACAGTTGCAATCTCTGTTGCCAAGCCTGTGCCTCGGACGCCGATCGCTCGCCGATCTGCGAAACGCTCCTTGGGTCGAGACGATTCAAGCGGCGCTGACTTCTGCACAATGGCAGGCGGTCGAACGAGAAGCTCCGACACACATAACCGTTCCCAGCGGAAGTCGAATCGCATTGGAGTACGAACCGGGCCGCTCGCCGATCTTGGCCGTCCGCATCCAAGAAGTCTTCGGCTTACGCGAGACCCCGCGAATCGCTCGTGGCCGAGTCCCAGTGTTGTTGCACTTGCTGGCTCCCAACTATCGCCCGCAGCAAGTAACCGACGACCTGCCAAGCTTCTGGGCCAACGCCTACCCCATCATCCGCGGCGAACTCCGCCGACGCTACCCGCGCCACCCGTGGCCCGACGACCCACTGACGGCAGCGGCAGTGAGGAAGTGATTGGCAAGTACCGTTCGAGTCAATTCGCCGAGGTTGATGGCGGCTGATTGCGGATCGAGAACGGCAGCAACATAATCGCGCCGGATCTTCTGTCGCGCAACCGTTGGGAGACTCTGGTGGGAAGAATGTTCTTGTGGGTTGACGACCCTGGCGGTAACGTCGAACACATCGCCGAGCACGGCCTCACACCCGATGAAGTGGAGTCGGCTTTTGAGGACATCGTGATCGAGACGACCAGCCGTTCGACGGGACGGCCCGCGATCTTCGGCCGCACGTTCAAGGGCGATACGATTTTCGTGGCGTATGATCTTGAGAAGGACGCCGAGGGCAATGAATTCGTTTACGTCCGCACTGCGTACATCACCGAGGATTGACGATGAAAGCGAAACCCAACGTCTCACCCGAACAACTCGCCCGCCTGCGGGCGGAAGATGAACAATTGCGCCCACTGCTCGAATCCGAGATGCCCGCTGTCCGTGAGGAATGGCGGCAGTATGTGAGGAGCCTGACCGGTGTGGTCTCACGCCACTCAAAAGAAATCGACGAGTACATCCAAACTCACGGCCCAATGACCCGCCCGGAAGTCATCGAACGCGCGTTGACGAAGCTGCTCTCGGATGCCTGAAACAAGCGGAATGGAAATTGGGGTTTCGATAAACTAGTTGCGGCCCGTTTTCCAAATCGTTCCACAAAAAGAAGCGCCGGCCGGTTAGTTTGATTTCCAGAGGACACGTCGATGTACCAACGATGCTGCCTCACTGTGTGGGGATTGCTTTGTACTGTTGGGGTTGCCGAAGCGGGCATGCCCAGTGCGAGTTACACGATCTCCGAAGCATCGAAGATGCGTGTGGAAACTCTGTCATTCTTTCTGGCTGGCTTCTTTCTCTCCGCTTTTTGCATCATGCACTTATGGAATTGTCTGACCAAAGAATTCACCATCCTGCCTCGAATCACTTTTGGCAAAGCACTGGCCCTCGTGACCCTTTGGGGTCTGCTGTTTATCTTAGTTTTGACGATGATCTCCGGAGCGAGAGAGCTCATGACTCCAGGCGCATGGCAGAAGAATGGTGCCACCTATCAATTGACGCAGCCCGGCCGGAAGTAAATCAGTGACTCGGAAAACTTTTGTCAAACTTGAGATCGCGTTACTCCTAGCGATCCCGCTTGGAGCTTTCGTCCTGGCCTGCGCAAACCTCGAACCGGAACCATTCACAACGTTGTACTTCATTGCGTGGTATTACTTGGTGACGGGGTGGGCCTCATTCTTGTCGCGAGTCTTGCCAGTTGTCGTCGTTGATCGGTTCAGCCTTGGTGTGGCGGGCGTGTGCCTAATCGGACTCACCTTCGGATTGCACCGTTTTTTCGACTGGCTCCATCGGGAGATCCGCACACGAAAAGCTGCGCAACGAATTGGATCGCCGGAAGAACAGGTCGCGATACAGCCTTGGAGATTCCGGTCCACACTGAGCATTCTTGGCATTGTGATGCTGATGTTTATCGCCGGGATATCGGCGGTCGGTGGCGTTCATCAACTCATCTGGCTCAAAACTCATCCGTAGACGGCGTGTGGCGAACACGTACTCACGAAACCTGACGGTTTCATTGGCTACTTCGCGCTGCAACCGCCGCCGCTGCAACCGCACGAGGCAACTGGTGCGGCGATTTCCAGGACCGAGTTGAAGATCACGTTGAACTCGCGAGCTTGGCTGAGTTCTGAGGCGAGCACTCCCAAGTCGTCCGTCGGTGTACCGAGGAAATACAGCACCAGCGTCTTGCCGTGGAACAGCAACTCGCCATCGACGACATCGACCGCAATGCCACGCTCGGCGATGCGGCGTGAGCACTCCGCCAGCACTTCTTGGACAACGGATTGCAGACCGGCATCGCGCTGGCGACGAACGTGCTCGAAGGATTCCATCGACGTCAGCTTCCGTAGTAACTCGCCGGTCGGTTTGATGACTTTGCCGACGTCATTCCGAGGCGGATCGGTCGTCAGCGGCGAGAGCACCTCGCCCACTTCGACTCCGCGCGGGGTTTCAATCAGTACTCGCTCGCCGTGACGGCATTCGAGCGGCTCGTTCGACCGGTATCGAAAGTAACCGGTCCAGGTCATCGCCCCGTAGCGAACCAGGCAACGCGATGCCTCGCGCCAATCCACCGCTTCGTCGACCGCGTTCGACGGTGTCCCAGAGTCTGCGGCGACTTCGTGCTGGTGAATGATCTCCGGTTCGCTCGACAGCGTGATCCACAACTCACCGTCACGGACTTCGAGCGCGTGTGTACCGACTTTGAAACCGGGGCGGCCGATCGCTTCACCGGTGCGCAGGTCGAACTGCCAATGATGCCAGCCGCAGGTGACGACCGACTCGCCGCACTTGCCGGCTGCCAGCGAGGCTCCGCTGTGCGGGCAATGGTTGTCGATCGCGAACCAGTTTTGTTCGCGACGGAAGACGCTGATCTCGCGGCCTTCGACAAAGTAGACCTGCGACGTGCCGACTCGGATGTCATCGGCGGGTCCAAGCGAGAGTTGTTCGGCGTTCGCGGTCAGCATTTCGAGCGTGCTCCAAAAGGAACGTCAGTGTGGTCGGGGAGCACGAGTCTCGCAACATCGTCGCGCCGAAAGTTGTTCGATATCGTAGTGAGCCGGTCTTTCTCCCTCTCCCTTTGGGAGAGG
>SYJG01000383.1 GCA_005798445.1 Planctomyces sp. | reverse complement strand
GAGGGCTGACGCCCTGCCGCTCGCTGAAAACATTTCGTTCGAGGAAGATTGGGGTCTTACGAATCAAGGGCTATCGACAAAAGGTCGTCGAATGATTTCGCTAGTCACCGCACATCGAGCCAACCGTTGCGTGAGCCGTCGCGAGCTGCTGCGGCTCAGCTCGCTGGGATTGTTTGGTTTGTCGTTGCCCAGCGAAGTGCGTGCTGAAACCGAGTTGCCAACGACGGCGACTGCCAAGCATTGCATCTTCATCTTTCTGTGCGGCGGCCCGTCGCAAAATGATTTGTGGGACTTAAAGCCGGATGCTCCGGAAGGCATTCGCAGTGTCTTCCAGGGGATTGACACCAACGTCCCCGGAATCCGTTTCGGCGAGCTAATTCCGCAAGTCGCGCGACATGCCGACAAACTGGCGGTCATTCGGTCCATGACTCATGACGACAATGGGCACGACACGGCCATTGCGCGTTCGTTGCTTGGACAATTGCCGGCTCAGCCGGGAGCGGTGCATGTGTCGCGGCACGATCATCCCGCGCTTGGTGCGATTCTGCATCGACTGCGTGGGGACTGCGGCGAACTCCCTCCTTGGGTGATCTTGCCGCGACCATTCACGACCGGCGGGCCACCGTACAAGGGACAGTCGGCTGGATTTCTCGGAGCGGCCTACGACCCGCTGATGCTCGACAAGGAAAAGAAGGGTTCACTGTCGGAGCGCGATGTGAAGCTCGATGCCATTCGGTATCCGGACGGAATTGACCAGGCTCGATTCGATGCTCGCCGTCGAATGCTCGGTAAAGCGAACGGTTCGGCAACCACGATTCAGCCGGCATCCGCCGAGACGTTGCTCTCCGGGCACTACGACAAGGCATTCAACTTGATGAGTTCCGGCAATGCGAACCGAGCCTTCGATCTCAGCCACGAACCTGCCGCTCTGCGAGATCGCTACGGACGCAACGAATACGGTCAGAGTTTTCTGCTGGCGCGGCGGCTGGTCGAATCGGGAGTCCGAGTGGTCAATGTCTTCTGGACATTCTTTGACGAGAAGGGTTGCCAGTTCAATCTGTGGGACAACCACGGAGTCCCCAATGACGTTTGCGGCATCGACGGTCAGCTCAAGGGTGAGGCAATGCTCAAGCATCAGTATTGCTGCCCGTCATTCGATCGGTCGTTCTCGGCATTGCTCGAAGACCTTCAGCAGCGCGGATTGCTGGCCGAGACACTGGTATCCGTCGCGGGCGAATTCGGTCGCACACCGCGCATCAACGCCACCGCCGGCCGAGACCATTGGGCACCGTGCTACACCCAGCTTTTGGCGGGCGGCGGCATTCGCGGCGGTCAAGTCTACGGCGCGAGCGACCGCATCGGAGCCTACGTCAAAGACATGCCGGTCACGCCCGATGACTTCATGGCCACGATCCACCACGCCTTTGGCTTCGCGCCGGAGTCATTCGTTTACGACCAGCTCAATCGTCCGTACCCAATCAGCCTCGGCACACCGGTGACAGCTCTGTTTTGAGGACGACGATTGCTGGCAGGATCACCCTCTGAAGAACGCATTGCTGACACCGGCGACAGCCACCTGTCGAGAGCTTTAGACCGCACTCGGCCTCGAATGAGATATTTTTGGCGAGCGGCAGGGCGTCAGCCCTCCGTGTGTTTCCGTTTGTTTTGCCTCGGAGGGCTGACACCCTGCCGCTCGCCGAAGCGTTCATGACTCCCCACGCGAATGATGAGCCTGTTTGACTTGGAAAAAGGTGGAGTCGAATGAACTGCGGAAGAATCGTTTGGTTTCCAATTCGCCATTGGCTGTTCGTCTTCGGACTTTCGCTGCTGTCTGTGAGCCTTCTGTTCCCGTCTGTGGTCTGTGCGAGCGATCTGCACGTCGATCCGATCGCTGGTGACGATGCCAACGACGGCGCGGCACAACCCGTTAAGACGATCGCCCGAGCGATTCGACTGGCAATGCCGGGAGACACGATCCACCTGCGACCAGTGACGTATCGCGACTGGGCGGCGTTCTTCGACAAATCGGGAACACCGGAGAAGCCGATCACGTTGGATGGGCACGGGGCGACGCTGGATGGTTGCGATCCGCTCGATCCGAGCGGCTGGACCGAAGTCGAGCCTGGATGGTTTCGTAACGACGAACTGATGCCACTGACCGATGCAATCATCGACCGTTGGTTCTTCGTGATGGACAGCCAACTCAATCGGATGCATCGCTGCTCGAAGGGGCCAAGCGAGCCGCTCAAGTCGCCGAAAGCATTGAAACCGGCAGAATGGACATTCGTCAAAGACGAGGAACGCACGAAGACCGCGCGAGCCGGCTACATTCACGGCACGTTTTGGATTCGGCTGCCGCCGGGGCAATCGCTGGCGGACGCGAAGATCGAGGCACCGATGCGGACGGCCGGGGTGCTGATTCGCGGCACTTCGTCGCACATCGTCGTGAAGAATCTGACGGCGACTCGGCCGTACAATGACGGATTCAACCTCTCGGATTCGCGCGACTGCCTCTTTGAAAACATCCGCGCGATGGATTGCGGCGACGACGGGATCAGTGCTCACGGCGAGTGTCGATATCGTGTCGATGGCTTCACCTCGATCGGCAACGCGACTGGTATCTGCGATACAGGAAACAGCGAGACGACCTACCGCCGCGTGTTGATCCGCGACTGCATCGGCTTTGACCTCTATTTTCTCGACACTGGCAAGTATTCGGTCAGCGATTCGGTCGTCCTCTCGTCGGCCGCGAGAGCGGTTTACCTGCAAGGCCGCGACAAGCCGGCCGAACCGTGTCGCCTCACCCTCGACAACGTGCTGATCCGCCGCGAACGCAGTGAGAATGAAGTCCGCATCTCGGCAAACTGCGTGCTGACCGCGCGGCGCGTGACGTTGCTGAACCTCGATCTGCAAGCGACAGCCGGCGAGATGGAATTTGATCGCTGCTTCCTTGGCGGAACCGTCGCGGCAAAGACGCCTCGCAAGCCACAGATGCACCTTTGGAAAGACGCGACGTGGCGCGGCGTCGGCAACTGGTACGACATCGGCTCCGTGCGCGTCGGACAAAGTTTGTTCACGGCTGAGACGTTCGACGGATTTCGGAAATCGGTCCTGTCAGATCGCGAGAGTCGTTGGCAGCCTGCGACCGAAGCCGACACACAGGCCGCCGACATCGGCAGCAATCCCATGCCGGTGAGCTTTGACAAGTGAAACCGTCGTCAAGTGTTTGTGTGCCGCTTCTCCCGTCGCCAGTCTTGCCGGAGTCTGAACGGTGACATGCCGCGACGACTCTTGTCATCTGTGAAAGATTTGCGCGACGGCATGGAAATCGATCGCACTGTCCAGCGGGAAGATCGGCCGAGCACATTGCGTGTGACCCAGGCTCCGTAAGTTGGCGCTGGTCGATCCCGGGGCGTCCACGTTGATGAGCTTCGCGCACCAGTTCGCGAACATGTGTGGTTCGCAATGCGGAGATTTCACGACGACCACGTCGAAGCGCCGCGGGTCTTGGCCGTGGGCGTAGAACCACGAACGATCGAACAGACTGACCGGCCGAGTACCGACCACCAGCGTGATGTTGTCCGCTTGCAAAACGGCGGTTGGTCCGGAGTCCCACGGCCAGCCGAACGACTCGCTGCGAAACTTGCCGTCGGACAGCAGTCGCACCTGAGCCTCAATCGGCAGCGGTTGGAACCGCGCGGGATCGAAGGCTCCGCCAACCGTTGTCCGAATCGTCGCGCCGATTCCCGCCGCGAATGCCTGTCGCACCGCCGCCGGATCGACGATCGGGGCGAGCACTCGGCCGTGATAGTTGTGACGCCGCAGCTCGCGCACGATCGCATTGCTGTCCCCCGACGCGCCGGAACTGGTGGCATCGGCCGCGTCCATCATCACGACGGTTCCCGTTTGGACCTCACTCGCCAAACGAGCCGCGTCGATGAGGCTCGTCAGCGGCACCTGCATTTTTTCGTGGTGTCGCCAAAACCGATTGGCCAGTTCGACTGCGTGCTCGCGAGCCGCCGTCTCGTCCCCGTCCATCACGACGAAACTGTTCGTCCGAAGTTCGGGGACGTCGGTAAACGGATTGCCCCACATGACTCCCGCCGAGAGCCCCGCGTCGCTCGCCTCGATCTGCTGGGCCAACTGAATGCACTCGCGAATCGCACCGGACTCCGTGATCAGTTCGTCGCCACGCACGAGCGCCGGAATCTTCACACGCGCCGTCACCGGCCGAACGCCGCGCGTCAGAATCTTCATCAGCAGCGACGCGGCTCGCGCTCCGGTCTGAAAGAAATCGACGTGCGGGTAGGTGTGATACGCGACGACCGCGTCGCTGTGTTCCAACATCCGGTCGGTCAGGACGCCATGCAGGTCGAGCGACACGACAAACGGAAGTTTCTCACCGAGCAGCCGTCGCGCTTCCTGCAACAGAAACCCTTCCGGGTCATCTTCGTTCTCTGCCTGCATCGCTCCGTGCATCGAAAAATAGGCGGCGTCCACCGGTCCGACATCGGCCAGACTGCCGAGAAAATCACGGCTGAGCCGCTCGAAGCTGTCCGCAGCCAGAACTCCGCCGGAGGTGTTGGAACTCGCGCCGAACGTGGGCACAAGTTGAACGCTCCGGTCTGCGTCGAAGATGCTCAGTGCTCCGCTGACTTCCTCACCGCCACCACGATGATGGTCGAGCAGCGCGGCACCGCGCACGACTCGAAAGTCCTCGTAGCGGCTTGGTACTGGGTTGAACGAAGAGACCTCTTGCTTGCATTCCGCGATCAGGATTCGAGGCATTGTGAACTCCCTGTCGAAAGATTGACTTGCCGTGACTCGCGAGCGGAATCGTGGATCGCCTGCATCTTCCGCATGTAGCGAGCGGCTTCGGTGAAATTCGGACGGACCAGCCAAGACTCGCCTCGGCGAGCGGCTCGGACGGCAGCGAGGAACTCGGCTTCGACTTGCCAGTCGTCGCCGACCGTGTCGATCAGCTCGCCAGTGGTCGAACCAGCCGAATGCAGCACGACTTGTTGGCTCAGCAGATCGACTCGGCAAGTGGCGGCGGAACCGCACAGCAGGATCTCGGCCCGCTCGAATCCGGCGGCAAGTCCCGTGTGAAACTCGGTGCAAGGAATTCCGCCGCTGAGCGTCCCGGAGATGGAAACCGTCTGCGGAATTTCGATCTCGATCGTCCGGCCCTGAGCATCGTGTTTGTCGAGCGAGATCGATGTCGTCGCCGTCAACGACAAGTAGTCGCCGCACCAGGCGTTCAACGTCTCGGCGTAGATGCCGACTTGCAGGATGTTGAGTCCCGACAGTTCGCGCCGTTCACGCCAACTGATTTCGACCGGATCGCGATTCGCCGAGTTGGCCGAGAGCACAGTCACCGACAACAACTGCCCGAAACGGTCGGAAGCGAGCAGTTCGCGAACCGTGCGTTCCCAACGGACTCGGATCGGAGATGGGCAGACCATCGCCACCTGTTGCGGATGAGCGTTGGCGGCGGCCACCATTTGGCACGCCTCGGCCCAGTCCATGCACATTCGCGCCTGACAGAAGACGTGCTTTCCCGCCGCGAGTGCTGCCAGCGACAACTCGAAATGCAGGTAGGGCCAGGTGCCGATAAAGACCGCGTCGATGTCGGTCGCCTCGATGACCTGCCGCCAGTCGTTGGCCGTGCGAGCGAAGCCCCATTTCTGTTGCACGCGGCGACTGCTCTCCGGCGAGCGATTGCAGACCGCGACTAGCTCAACCCCCGGCATCTTCGCGAGGTTCGGCAGATGCCGTTGCTCGCAGATGCCACCGGCACCGATGAAACCGAGGCGAATTCGTTTGGGATCATTCATCAGGTCAAACTCCATCGTTGACGATCTTAGCCCGACGCGCAAGTGAGGGGTACGACCATTGAACCCTCGCTTGTGCGTCGGGCTACTTCGAAAGTGCCGTCCGCAATCCAGCCAATTGCTCAGCCAGCGGCGGCGTGCTGCCAGTCAGGTACTCGGAAGGCGCTGCGCTCACAACCAGTCGGATGAATCGTGGGCCGGGCAAC
The DNA here is from genome assembly GCA_005798445.1 of Planctomyces sp. GTDB lineage: Bacteria > Planctomycetota > Planctomycetia > Planctomycetales > Planctomycetaceae > SXKJ01. The sequence goes on along the minus strand of SYJG01000383.1, from coordinate 1,109 downwards.
GTGAGAACATCCGCCGCCCGTGCTTGCCATTCGGCAAGATCGCGAAACTCCGCAGCGGTCGGAAAGCCGGCCGCTCGCGCAAGGCCGGCGTAATCGACGGCAACACGCGCAGCGGGAGTCTCTTGTCCGCCGGTGACCTCGTAGAGTCCGTTGTCGAGCAACACGACGGTCAGATTGGTCGCGCCGCTGGCGACAACGGTCACCAGCGATCCCATACTCATCAACAACGAACCGTCACCGGAAATCGCCAGTACTTCGCGCCGCGGTTGAGCCAACGCCAAGCCGAGCGCCAGCGGAATCGCACCGCTCATCGTCGATGGGTTGTAATGAAAGTCGAGTGACCGTCGGCGGAGCTTCGGCCAGATGCGAGCCGAGCCTTGATTGGTCACGATGATTTGCTCACCGCAGCACAGATCGGCAATGACTCGCAGAGCTTCGACGACGGGCATGCTTGAGGATCGGCCATTCAGCGTCGGCATCACGGTGCTCCCTCCGCCATCAGCGCGACAGCAGGAATACCGGCCGAACGGCAGCGACGATAATGGTCCGCTAGCTTCGGCTTGTCCGCCGGATCGGCAATCCACTGACAGTCGAGTCCCCAAGCGCCGAGGATCGGCTCGGCAAACATCTTCGCCGAGTCGCGCGATTGCGGCACCAGCCAGTTGCGGACGCCGATCAGCGAGTAGATTGGCAGCTTCAAATCGAACAACACGTTCCGCAGCGCGTCCCCCGATTCAAACAATCCGGTCGTCTGCATCACCACCAGCGGCGTCTGGCCTCCAAGGTGCAACCCAGCCGCCAACGGCCACGCCTCTCCCTCGCGGCAAACACGAATCAGCCGCAGCCGCGATGAGCCATCCAACGACGCCTCCCACGGACCAATTGCCGTATCGGGAATCCACACGACGTGCGTGATTCCCAACTCGGCGAAGATCGTTTCGATTTCAGGTCCGGTAAACATGGTCATCCAAACTAACCCGAAGAGGTTGTGATTTTTTATCAAGCGACCTACTCGGAAGAAATTGATCGCGCTATAAGTGTCGCATGAATGAATCCGCTTTACCAAATGACGTGTCCACTTTACCAAATGACGTTTCCGTGGTTCGAGT
>SYJG01000382.1 GCA_005798445.1 Planctomyces sp. | reverse complement strand
CGAGATTTCTTTATTTTCCTGCGGTTACTGAGATGTTTCACTTCGCCGCGTTTGCTCAGGAATTTCGGGATCAACGCTTGTTTGACAGCTACCCCGAACTTATCGCAGCCTTCCACGCCTTTCAGAGCCGCTTGGTGCCAAGACATCCTCCATACGCCCTTAAGTGCTTGACCACTTTTATCTTTGGCTTCTCGCGATTTACATCGCATCCACCGTTCAAGCTTATTCACCTTGGACGCTCGCGCTCCAGTTGGAGCGCATTGAGATTGTGTATTGCAGATTTCACAACCACCGAATTGTCAAAGAGCTACGTCGATTTTTGCGACCCGGTTTTTGGCCGGCCGCAAAAGGCGAGCGAGGATGTTATTGGCATCCACGCTGGGGGTCAACCGATCGGACCGACTTTTTATAAATCGGACTTAGATCAGTTCTTTGCCACTGGAGACGACCGGGATCGAACCGGCAACCCCTAGCTTGCAAAGCTAGTGCTCTCCCAATTGAGCTACGTCCCCGAAGTATAACACGTTCGCGGACAAGGCTTGACCCCGATGGCCTACGGACGTGAGCGAGTGGGCGTACTTGGATTCGAACCGAGGACCTCAGCTTTATCAGAGCTGCGCTCTAGCCAACTGAGCTATACGCCCAAATGCACAAGGGGGATGATTTTGCCGTCTCACTATCGCGGTGTCCAGCCACTGAAACATCGAAATGCGGAGGAACGAGCGGCAGACGAATAATTGCATCTCTTGTGAGTCTTATCGGATACGGCTAACAAAGACTCAAGCCGCCAACTCAACGATTCACAGAGACTCTGTGAGACCCCGAAATGACGCTCGTTGGGCCTTTTTTGAGAATGCGTCTTCATTTCGCTCAAGCGATTGACGCACTGATCGCTACTCACAATGCCGCAGCCATTCAGGCAACTCTTTTTAGGCGCTCCAGACCCACCATGATCGAGCCAGCTCAATCCTACGATCAGGCAATCGGCTTCTTGTTTGAGCGAATCAATTTTGAGCGAACTCCAGCTGCCGACAAGCATGATTTCAAGCTGAGCCGGATGCGCCGACTCTTGGAACTTCTCGGGCACCCACAGAACCGCCTGCCGACGGTCCATATCGCGGGAACAAAAGGAAAGGGCTCAACCGCGATCATGCTCACGGAGATACTTAGCTCGGCTGGATATCGAACCGGCCTCTACACTTCACCACATGTCGAAGCCTTTGAAGAACGAATGCAAATTGCCGGCCAACGGCCTACACCGGATCAAATTGTCGATCTTGTGCGACGCGTTCAAGCCGCAGTCGAATGCTGTGAATCTGCGGCGTCACCATTCAGCCCTACCTTTTTCGAGGTCACGACAGCACTTGCCTGGCTATTCTTTGAGATGCAACGAGCCGAGATCGTCATCTTGGAGGTTGGCCTCGGCGGGCGATTAGATTCGACCAACGTCTGTTCGCCGATCGCTTGCGTACTCACCACAATCAGCCGTGACCACACACAACTGCTTGGCAGCACCCTGACTCAGATTGCCAATGAAAAAGCGGGAATTGTGAAGCCACAGATTCCAGTGATCAGTGGCGTCCAAGATCGCGAAGCACAAGCAGTGATCGCTGCAACATGCCGAGAGCAGCAAGCCGAGCTGTGGCAACTTGGCCAGGATTTCAGCTACTCACACACCGCCCATGCCTGCCTGAAAACAGGCACCACAGACTCGAATTGCTCACCAACCAGCTTCGGGGCGGTTGATGTTGCGACCCCTGTCGAACGGTGGCCATCCATGCCGCTCACCCTGGCTGGCGAGCACCAAGCTCACAACGCAGCGGTTGCATTGGCGACGATCGACAAGTTGAGGCAGCTTGGATGGAGCGTTTCAAGGGAGGCCGCCCGATCTGGACTAGCTAACGTGCGATGGCCGATGCGGATCGAAGTCCTGGCTCAACGGCCGACCGTGATTATCGACGCCGGCCACAACTGGGAGTCCATTTCGGCACTCGGCAGAACACTCGAAGAATCGTTTTCGTCGCCAGAGCCGGGAAAGCCACCGTCACGGCGGGTGTTAATTTTCGCAGCGACGAAGGACAAAGACGTTATTGGAATTGCTCGTCAATTGCTCCCGCGTTTTGACACCATCATCCTGACGCAGTACCTCAACAACCCGCGTGCAGTTCCCCCGAAAACTTTACTGCGCCTAATCCAGTCCGTCAGCGACGTGGCGTGCCACGCCACCTCTACTCCAACCGAGGCCTGGCAACTCGCTCGGCGAATTACGACTTCACAAGATTTGATCTGCGTAACGGGATCCTTCTTCATCGCAGCAGAAATGCGCGAGCTGATCTTGCGAGGCAATTGACCCAGTGGCCGTCCGACTTCATTCGTTCGGTCGGTGCTCAGCGCGGCGGTATTGACGCACGCTTGGTGACTACAAATGCTGGGTCGACGACTCGATGGGAGCAGACATGACTGTGGACGTTGGACGCTGGATTGAACAAGCTCGTGCGGGGGACAGTGCCACGCTGGGGCAACTGCTCGAGTCGTATCACAACTATCTGCGATTGTTGGCACGGATCGAGATTGGCCGACGGTTGCAGGGAAAGGTCGATGCGTCCGACGTTGTTCAGGAAACGTTTCTCGAAGCGCATCGCCACTTCCCCAATTTTCACGGACATGCGGAAGGCCAGTTCGCTCAGTGGTTGCGGACGATCCTGGCGACGACGCTGTCGAACATTGTGCGGCGGTATTTGGGGACACAAGCTCGTGACTTGCGGTTGGAACGCCAATTGGCGGAGGATCTGGATCAATCGACGTGTGCCCTCGGACAGATGCTGGCCGATCCGCATAGTTCACCGAGCGAACAGGTGATACGCGGCGAGCAAAGCCTGCTGGTGGCCGAAGCGATGGCTCGCCTGTCGGAGGATTACCAGACGGTACTCGTGCTGCGACACCTGGAAGGACTGACGTTCCCACAAGTGGCCGATCGCATGAAACGCAGCGTAGACAGTGTCGAAAAGTTGTGGCTGCGAGGGCTGACAAAACTGAAGAAAGAGTTCAGCGAGGTGACGCCATGAGTGCCCACCAAGACGACCTCACGCAAGATGATTCGCGGATACTGCAAGCGTCTCGCGAGTATCTCGCCAAGTTAGAAGCGGGCCACAAGCCAGATCGCCAATCGTATCTCGCGCGGTTCCCGGAACTGGTCGATCAACTTTCCGAATGCTTCGATGGAATCGACCTCGCGCAATCGCTGCGGCCTCCTGTGCCGATTCCTCAATTGCAGTCCGAGTTCACGGCGACTCCGCTGGGGGACTTTCAGATTCTGAACGAGATCGGTCGCGGTGGGATGGGAATCGTCTACGAAGCGATCCAGCTTTCGCTCGGCCGCCGAGTCGCCCTCAAGGTGCTGCCGTTCGCGGCGGCGCTCGATGCCAAGCAACTGCAGCGTTTCAAAAACGAGGCAACCGCGGCAGCTCAGTTGCATCACACGAACATCGTGCCAGTGTACGCGGTCGGCTGCGAACGCGGGGTCCATTTCTATGCGATGCAGCTCATCGAAGGGCGATCGTTGTCGGCGTTGATTCGAGAATTGCGGGGGGACTCGCCAAACGATCCGAGTTCCTCGTCGCTCGCAACGACCGCCGCGTATCACGCCGGCGCGACGATCGCGAAGTCCTACGCGACGAGCGGCACTCAGCATTCGGGGCGCAGCCGCGAGAGCTTTCGGACATCCGCCCGCATCGCGGCTCAAGTCGCTGACGCGCTGGAGTACGCTCACGAAGCTGGGATCGTACATCGCGACATCAAGCCCGCCAATCTGCTGCTCGATGCCAAGGGAGCCGTCTGGATCACGGATTTCGGTTTGGCCCAAATCGTCGCCGATGTCGGTGTGACTCAGACCGGAGACTTGGTCGGCACGCTGCGCTACATGAGTCCCGAACAAGCGTCGGGGCGTCGGATTCCGGTCGATCATCGTGCCGACGTGTATTCGCTCGGCGCAACTCTGTACGAGATGCTGTCGTTGACGCCGATTTTTTCCGGCTCGGATCGCCCGACGCTGTTGCTGCAAATCCTCAACGACGATCCGCGGCCATTGCGGCAGATCGACCGCGCGATTCCAGTCGAGCTGGAAACGATCGTGCTCAAAGCGACTGCGAAGAGTCCCACCGAGCGCTACGCCACTGCGGGCGAGATGGCGGCCGATCTGCGGCGATACCTCAACGAGATTCCCATTCTGGCTCGCCGTCCGACGCTGGTGGACCGCTCGCGAAAGTGGATGCGGCGGCATCCCTCGTTCGTCGGTGCGGCCGTGTTGCTGCTCATTTGCGGGGTCATCGGCTTGATGGTCACGACCGCGCTTGTGGCTCGCGAGCAAAAAGAAACGAAGGCCGCCTACAAACGCGAAACCGAACGCGCGGCCGAAGCGGAAGCTCGCTTTGAACTCGCTCGCCGCGCCGCCGACGAAATGATCCGGCTGGCCGAGGAAGAACTCTCGGACAATCCTTTCCAAGAGGGCTTGCGCAAGCGACTGCTCGAAGCGGCACTCGAGTACTACCAGGAATTCATCGCCCAACGTGGCGAGAAACCAGAGGCACAAGCGGAATTGGCCATCACGCGCGACCGTGTCAAGACGATCCTCGACGACTTGGCGGTCTTGCAAGCCGACCGGCAAACGTTTCTGCTGCGAGAACCTGCGGTGCTCGATGATCTGGAGGCCACGGCCGAACAGCGTGTGCGACTCGCCGCAATGACCGAACCTCCGGAAGAGCCTCGTCGCGAATCGTATCGTGGACCTCGCGAAGCCCCGACCGACGAGCAGCGACAGCGCACGCTCGCGATTGCTCGCGAACACGAAGCCGCGCTGGCGACGATCCTCACGGCCCAGCAACGTCAGCGACTCGGACAAATTGCTCTGCAATGGCAAGGCCCCAGAGCGTTCCGCGAACCGGATGTCGCGAGGACTCTCAAATTGACCGCCGAGCAGAAAGATCGTCTCCGTGGCATTGAAGCCGAAATCATCCGCAGTTGGTTCGACCGCAATCGCAAAGAACCAAACAATGCAACCACTTTCGCCGATCAAGCCAAACTCACCATTCAAAAGATGCAGGCCGTATTGACCGCCGAGCAACTCAAACAGTGGCACGGAATGACCGGAAAACCGTACCAAGGCTCGCTGTTCATCTCCGGCCGACAAGTTCCGCCGCGATGACTTCTCAATTGAGAGGAAACACGATTGGTGAGTCATCATCATTCTTTTGAAGCGTCAGTCAGTGCGAACGCCTCATGAAACTCCAAGTCTCGGAGTGATTGAAGGTGCTCGCCCTCGCCGACGCTTCAGGTTAGTCTGTGAAGATCGCTCCTCTAGGAATCAAAATGCCTGAATGGCTGCAAAACACTTTTGGCAACGCTCCGACCGAGCCGTGGCAGACGTTGCTCGTTCGGCTGGTCGCCGCGCTGCTGTTGGGCAGCGTCGTCGTCGGCATTCATCGAGCCACACGCGGCCGATCGTCGGACCATTCGACGACGTTTCCGGCCACGCTCGTCATGCTGTGCGTGCTGATCGCGATGGTGACGCAGGTGATCGGTGACAACTTCGCCCGTGCGTTCAGCCTGGCGGGAGTGCTGTCGATCGTCCGCTTTCGCACGGTCTTGCGTGACACGAAAGACACGGCGTTCGTGATTTTCTCGGTCGTGGTCGGCATGGCCGTGGGAGCGGGACAGCCGGCAATCGCTTTGATCGGATTGGTGACGGTCGCGATTGCCGCCGCTGTTTATCGGGACCATCCACACGAAGCGGCGGCTGTGCTCCACAAGAAAATCTTGATCGTGAAATTGACTTGGTCGCCAGAATTGGAAGCTCTGCTTCGCGACACACTGTCGAAGCATGTCTCCGACGTGCAATCGCTCGCGGCCAGCACGATCCGGCAAGGCTCCGCGATGGAGTTGCATTACCGAGTCACTTTGCTGCCGGCCACTTCGCTGCCACAACTGATTGCCGACTTGAATCGCACCGAAGGCATCCTCGCGGCGGAGTTGCGATCGGAACACACCGAAGGATGATGAAGTAGGATGGGCACTCTTGCCCGTCCTGGCTGAGGACGGGCAAGAGTGCCCATCCTACTTCGCCGCGTCGTAGAGCTTTGCCAACCCCACCAGCAGCGGCTCGATAAGATCGAGATACTCATCTTCGGGCAGTTCGGTCTTGCGCGATCGCAAGTCTGCCAACTCCTGTTCGAGCTGATCGCGTCGCTCGCGAGTCTCCGCCGGAAGCTGTTCCTCACGAGCGCTCCGCACCAGATGCAGCCGGCCGGCTCGCAGGCCATCCACGGCTGCTCCGCTTTTGGCCGACTTGACCGCTCGCACCCCTTGGAACCAGTCCGCCGGCGTGCCGAGCTTGTCACCGTTGTCATCGAGCAAGGCGTGCTCGGTCATCAAGCGGCCTTCGCTGGCGTAGAACTCGCGCACGCGCGACGAGGCCAACAGATACGCCTCCAGCAGCGACGTTTGCTCGTCCTTGTCGAGATCGGCTCGTGGATCGCTGATCGCGGCGGACAGAAAATCGCCAAACCGAGCAAAGTTGTATTCGTGCCCGCTACGAGTCGCCGTGATGACGACGCGGTTCGGACCGGACAGCTCATTGAGAAACGCTCCGCTGCTGCTCGCACAATTGATGATCGCGATCGGCCGCTCGATCGGCTTGAGCCAGTCAGCCAGCTCGCTTGCGGCAACGTCCGGGCCACGCAAATTGAACCGCGCAAGCTTCCCGTCGAACGTCCCGTGCCCAATCAGAATCAGCCACAGCGGTGCCGACTGCGCTCGGCGCGCGTCTCCCGACTCCACCGCTTCGGCCAGCCGCTTTTTCAATTGCTCGCGATCGGACTCCGAACCCGCTTCGGCTAATCCAATCTGAGCAACCTCCGCGCGGCCACGCTTGGCCGCGTCGCGCCACCGAGCCGCCCACACCGAAAACTGCTGGCCGTACTCCGCGGAACCCTCCGCGCCGACGACCACCAGCACTGTTGGCCGAGGCTCGTCGGCGAAGGTCCAATTTCCAAACCTCAATGTCCAAGGAATGACCAATGACCAAAACCCCATCGACGCCAGGCAGCGCCAACTTCGAGACAGGCCTCGTCGCACCTTGGACATTGGAGCTTGGACATTCATTGGACATTGAGACTTGGGCATTGGGATTTCCATCATCTACGGCATTCCTCGCCAGCGTCGCAGGCCCCATTCGCCGATCAGACAGCCGACCGCCAGAAGGAACACCGACGACTGATGCCACAGCGGATAGGTCCACGTTTCGACGATCGGAATCTTGCGGTTCGGGAGACTGCCGACGAATTGGTCGAGATCATCGGCCTCGATCAATTCGCCACCGGTGTCCTTGGCGAGTTGATCCAGCAGCGAACGATTGACCGCGAGCGTGCGGAATTCTTCCGTCTGCGGTTCGGCGGTCCAGCCAATCTCACGCTGGCCGACTTCGCTGCCGTCCGCCGCAGTGACGGTGATTGTCGCTCGGTACACGCCGGGAGCACGCGGGGCGAACGTCGCTTCGTACTGGCCGGGGGAGCGATCGCTGCTCTCGGCGACGAGTTCGACTTTGCGATCGTCCGGCGTCTGCACTCGCAACGCGACGTGGGCGTTGTCGAGCGGTTCAAACTGGGCGTCGCGTGCCCGCACGAGCACTTGCACCGACGGCAGAGCACCGGCGAACGAGCGGCGTGTTTCGACTTCGACTCGGCCCGGCACATCGGAAACCAGCCAGCGCACCGTCTGCCTCCAGGATTTTTCGAGATCGCTCTGCGTGTGATCCGTTCGTTTGAGATTCCAGCGCCACAGATCGCCGATCAACAACGCCGCCGTTCGGCCTCGGCCGAACGGCTGCACAACCAGAGCGGGGCGTTCGGTTCCGTCGGACGAAGTCACCTGCGCGAGCACTGACGCGCCCGGCTTGATCGCTCGCACGCTGTTGAGGCTTTTGAATTCCGGCATCGCCGCGAGACGCTTCTGCTCATCTTGTTCGTTCGTCCGCGCGCGGACCCACGGCTGCAACCAGCCTTCGCGAGTCAGCAGCAGCCGATAGCCCGCGTCGATCGCGGCTGGGTCGGCCCGATCCAGATAGACCGGCAACATCTCGCCGACGGCCGCTCGCTGATAGCCCCCTTCGACGAACGATTCCTTGCCGCCGAGCATCAGCAACCCCCCACCGCGCCGGCTGACGAACTGCTGCAACAGCGACATCTGCTCCTGCGTGAAGAATGCCGCCTCGATGTCATCCAGCACTACGGCGTGAAAGCGAAACAGATCATCCGAGTTCTTGGGAAAGCCGCCGATCAGCTCTTCTTTGTTCTCAGTTCCCAGCCGCAGCAGCACCGGCTGGTCGTATTGCTCCGTCTGTTCGTCCTTGTTGCCGAAGCCGCGAAACAGCGGATTGGTCCGCTCGCCCGAGCGACTGAGAAACGTGAACTTCGGCTCCTTCTTGGCGATCCGCACGAGTCCCACCAGTTTGACTTCGTCATCCTCTTCGAGTGCTCGCCGCAGAAACTTGAACTCCCAATTCGGCCGCCCGCCGACGTACAGCACGCGATACGGCCCGCCGCCCCGATCGATTGTCACCAGCCGCCGATTGTTCGCCAGCGTTGCCTCTTTGGACGTCGAATCGCTCTCGCTCAGCTTTTCTTCGCCCGACAAAAACGCCTGCACGGTGTAGAAGCTCAGCCCTGCCTTCTCCGGCCGCAGCAAGAACCGCTGCACGGACGGCTCGCCATCGACAATCTTCTCGACCTTGCGGCGCTCGACTTCCTCACCCGCTTCGTTGAGCAACCGTAGACCGACCTCCTGACCGGCAACCGAGCGGCCATCGAGCGTCGCCGTGATCGTGACCGGAGCCGCTTCAAAGTTCGTCTGACTCACCGCGACGTGCGAGACCGACAAATCGACGAGTCCTCGGTCGGCTCCGATCGCCACCGAATACACCGGCGGAAGCTTCTTCGCATCGAGCGGCACGTCGGACAGATCGGTCGCGTTCCCATCGGTCAGCAACAGGATGCCGGCCACCGGCTGACCTCGAAAGCGATCGACCAGCGCTGCCAGCGACGTGTTCATCGCCGACGCCTCGCCATCAATCGTCAGCTCCGAAAACGACTTCACTGGCCGCAGATTCGTGTCGAACACATACCGCCGCACGTCGAAGTCCTGAGCCAGCCGAGTCAACCACGACGACTCATCCGCCAACAGTCGTTGCATCGACTGACCTCGCGACGCCGTGCTGTCACCGTCCGACAGTTTCAAACTGCGGCTGTTGTCCGCGACGACGAGAAACAAATTGCTCCCCGGCCGAGGCCGAGTTCCCGTGAAGAGAGGCTCGACCAGACAGACCGCCAGCGCGACGACTGCGATCCCTTTGAGCAACGCCGCCAGCCCCCGCACCCACGACACGGTTCCCGCACGACGATACGACCAAACCAACATCGCCAGCGCGACCGCCGACAACAACACCGCCCCGCCAAGCCAGTGACGCGCTCCCAAGGTCACTTCGGCGAGAATCATTTGCCGCTCCCTAAGCGTTCGTAGTAACGGCGGGTCTTTTCAGAATACTTCGGCGGCACCGGATCGCGGTCGAGCGGCACCATTGCTTGCTTCGACGTGCGGCGCAGCAATTCGTCCGACACGCGGTTCGACAACTCGACGAGCGGTTGAGCGACGTTGACTCGGACGAGATTCCAATTCGGTTCCTTCGAGTGCCGTTTCATCTCGGCCCGGATCGCGCGAGCCTCATCGCGAATGCGAGCAGCTTCGGCTCGCAATTCGGGATCATCGACCATTTCTTCAACGTCACGCAGACGGTCGGACCAGTTGAGAAAATCCTCGCCGGAGATTGGTGCGAACTCGCGATTCGCACTTCCTTCCGATTGTCTCGCACCTCCGGGCTGATTGCTGTCCGCCAATCTCGGAGTACCGCGCTGACCGGGTTGACCATTTTGCGGTTGGCCCGACTGAGGTTGACCGCCTTGCTTTGCCGGAGCCGCTTTTGTTTGTTGTCCGGGTTGCTGACCCGGCTGAGGTTGTCCGCTTTGAACTTGTCCCGGCTGACGCTCGCCTGGCTGCTGTCCCGGTTGAGGCTGATTGGCCTGCGGTTGGCCGGGCTGGCGATCACCCGGTTGTTGTCCGCTCGCTGGACGCTGACCGGGTTGAGCTTCATTCGGTTGCCGTTCACCGGGCTGTTGCCCAGCTCGCGGCTGACCCGGTTGTTGTGCCTCGCCCGGTTGCTGCTCACCGGGACGCTGACCATTCGGCTGCTGACCGTTCTGCCGCTGCCCCGGCTGACGCTCACCGTTCTTTCGATCGCCGGCCGGTTGCTCGGACGACGGACTCCGTTCGTCGCTCTTCTCCCCCTCTCCTTGTCTCCCCTTCTCCCCTTCTTGCTCCGAACGTTCACGCGGCAACTGCGACCCCTCCTCTGGCGAATTCCGAGCCACCTCGCGATTCAACTCCTGCGACAGGTTTTTCAACTGCTCGCGTGCTCGCCGCAGTGCCTCGGTCTCGTCACCGAGCACCGCTTCGGCCGCCTTCTCGACCCCTTCGCGGAGTTGCTTGATCCCTCGGCCGGCGATTTGTTCGACCTTCTGGGCGTCCTCGATCAGTCCGCGTTGCAGCGAGCGGCCGGCGGCTTCGAGTGCGCGGTCGACCTTCTGGTCCTGCACGTTGCGAGAGGCGTCGTACAGCCGCTCGGTCAGGAGCGGCTCGGTTTGCTCCGCCTCTTCGATCGTCTGTTTCATCCGTTCGGTCAGGTTCGAGAGTTTTTCCTTTTGCTCGTTGAGTCCTTTCACGACCTCTTCGCTGCGGTTGTCGTCGCGGAGCGATTTCTTGGCGGAGGGATCGGGCTTCGTCACTTCGGTGAGTTTCTCCGACAGCTTCTTCTGTTCTTGATCAAGTTCACGAGCCGAGTCCCGCATCTCGCGCATCTCGTCGTTGAAGCGGTTTGAGGCTCGGCGGCGAAACTCGTTGCGGAGTTCCTCGAACTCCTTTTCGGCGCGAGTCCCCGATGCGGCGGCTTGAGTGACTTGTTCCCTCTCCAGTGCTTCGGACGCGCGTTGGACTTGGTCGCGAGCCTGTTCGAGCTGCTGTCGTTCCTCGGACATGCGTTCCTGATTTTCAGGTGACTCCATCCGAGCCTGCAGTTCGTCGGTGTCGCGGAGCACCTGCTTCTGCTCGTCCTGAAGCCGCTTGAGCTGCTGCTTGATCTCCTCTTTCCGTTCGGCAGTCTGAGCCTCCTGCAACGCCGACTGCAAATCCTTCAGCCGTTCGTTGAGGTCGTTCTGCCGCCGAGCCAACTCGCGCAGCCGGTTGAGCACTTGCCGAGTCTCGCGATCTTCCGGCTTCTCCTGCTGAGCCTGCGCCTGCCGCTGCGATTCGTAGCGGTTCTCCTCCTTCTTCAAGTCGAGTTGTTCCATCTGCTGCCGCTGCTGTTCGGAGCGGGACTGCGATTGGCTCCGCGAACTGCTGGCTTGTTGCTGCTGTTGTTGCTGACGGACAACCTCGTGCTCGCGAGCACGCAGCTTGAGCAGTGCCTGATACGCCGCTTGCTCGGCGGCGAGGGCCGGTTGCAGCGGTGCGGCGGCACTTCCTTTGAGCGGGACGGCGCTAGCCGCCGGTGTTGGCTCTCGACCGGCGGCTAGCGCCGTGCCGCTCAGTTCGTGAGCCGCCATCAACTGCTTGACCGCTTCCAGCATGGAGCCGATCACTGCCTCGACGTGCGCCTGCGATTGCTCGTCGCTCACTTTCTCGGCGAGGGCTTTCGATTTCTCCAGCAAGGCGTTCTGGGCTTGGACAAGTTGCTCGACGTCTTCCGCGAACGGCTCGGTCGGCTTCGAGCCGATCTCGCGGCGGATCAGCTTCCACGTCGCGTTGATAATCTCCTTTTGATTCTGAGCCAACTGCTGAGCCTGCTGTCCCGCCGGGCTGTTCTGCTGTTGTTGCTGCTGTTGACCACCCGGAGGCTGCTGGCCCTGACGGAAAATCTCCTCGAAGTGTCGCACCTCGGCGAAGTACATGTCGCTGGAGGTGCGTCGCAGGTTGCCGTCGGGACCGAAGTCCTCGGCCCAGAAGAAATAGGAGAGCAACTGATCCGGCTGGGCTTCGAGTTCCTCGAACTTGATGGCGTTCGCCAGTTCGTGCTTCTGTTTGGCGGCGGCATTCTCACCCAGGACAACGTCGATCGGCGACTTGCCGGCGAGTGCGAAGCTCAGCCCCATCCGTTTGACGCCGAAGTCATCCCACGCGGTCGCTTTGACGTCGAGTTCTTCCAGCGGCGAAACCTCCAAGTCCTTGGCCGGCTGAACGAGTTTTAGCGTCGGCGGCTGATTCGGCACGACGTTGATCGAGATGTCGGCCTGCTCGACGTTGCGGCGATCGGCTTCGTCGATCAACTCCAGTTTGAGACGACGCGACTTCACGGCGGTGATCGTCGCCTCGTAGTAGCCGTCTCGTTCCGCGAGACGAATGCCGGACGCGCCATCGACGTCCTTTGAGTCAGTGGCGTCGGTCGACGTTCGGCTTTCCTGTCGCGGAGCGACAGGGCTACGTTCAACGAACTGTGCCGACTTTACCGGCTTGTTCAACTTGCAGATCAGCGTCACCTGCGTCCCTTCGACAACCGAGATCGTGCGGACGTCTTGCACCACGCGCTCTTCGAGACCGGTGTAGCTTGGATAGACCAGCCGCGCGTCGGCTCGTTCGAGCCTCGGGTACTCGAACACTGTGACGCGATACATCGGCGTCGATCGTCCACCGAGTTCCACTCGATAGTTCAACGATTCCTTGACCGCCGCGATTCGCCCACCAAAGACCGGGTCTTCCAAGCTGCGTGTCATCTCCAATTGAGTTGGCTCGCCGACCGCCGGTTGCATAACAAGTATCGCGTCGGCGGGGACTTGCCCGGTGATCCGAGCCAGCACCAGCAGACTGGTTCCCTTTTCGATCTCGGTCGTCCCCGGCTCGACCTCGACGGAGAACTCCGACGTTTTCGCGACCGGTTGCGCACCCTCCGGCGACGAAGCAATCAATGAGCGAGCCACTCCGACCGGCGCGTTGGTCAGCGCCAAAACGAACAGAGCCAACGTCACGCTCTGCGTCACCACGGCCCACGCGAGTCGTCGGGGCGGTACGACTTGAGTCCACGGGTGACACGCCGCATGGACCAGCGCTTGCCGAATGACACTTTCTTGCAAGAACCCAAAGCGTCCATCGGCCAGAGCCGGTTGCTGCTCGATCGCCGCCAGCAAACAACTGCCGAGGTCCGGGAATTCCGTCTCGATCTGCCGAGCTACCCACTCAGGGCCGGGCTTCGAGGCATGAACGGCCCAAGCGCAAAGCACCACCAACACCGTCGCCACACTGCCAATCACCGGCAAGAACACCGAGGGATCGCGCGAGGTCACGACCCCGACGGCACTCAGCAACAGGACGACCGCCGCCGCGATCACCCAGCCAACGGCGAGAGCTCGCCAGAATCGGAGTCGGTGATACCGATCCGCCACTCGTTCCACTTCCAGCCACAGTCGATCCTGAATCATCGGACGACCTCTTTCTCGTAGCCCGACTCTCCGAGTCGGAACTGACAAGAGATCCCGGCTCGGAGAGTCGGGCTACATTTTCTCGACGACGATCTTAGGCAGCCGGTCTGAAATGTTCTACCGGTTATTGCGGGCGGATTGTCAGGCTCCATTTGGGCAAGGTGTCGGAGCGTTGGATGTGAGGAGCGTATTGTTGGAGGGCGGTCTTGGTGAGTGTCACGCCGCGTTCGTAGG
>SYJG01000381.1 GCA_005798445.1 Planctomyces sp. | reverse complement strand
GGGGCTGACGCTCCCCGGCTCGCCCGATGAATCGAAAGTCGTCGAAACAAAACCGTGGACCACGAAAGCCTCGCACATTTTCCGCGCGAGACCGGACGCTCCGCGAGACCCCGCCACCGGCAGCATCCAGACGTCGGCGATCGAGTGCGTGATGACGGGCGGCATGGACAACCCGGTGGATGTCGTCTTCACGCCGACCGGCGAGCGAATTTTCACGACGACGTTCCTGGTGCATCCGGGCGGAGGCAACCGCGACGGCCTGCTGCACGCCGTGTACGGCGGAGTCTATGGCAAGGACTGGAACGTGATTGATTCCCCCAGCCATCCGCGGACGGGGGACGTGATGCCGGTGCTGTGCCATCTCGGAGCCGCCGCCCCCTGCGGCCTGGAACGCTTGCAGTCCTCCGCCTGGGGCCGCGAGTACCAAGACAATCTCTTCGCCTGCTGCTTCAACATGCGGAAGGTGACTCGCCACGTCCTGCACCCTCACGGAGCGACGTTCCAAACCGAGGCGGAAGATTTCGTGGTCTCGAACAACCTCGACTTCCACCCGACCGACGTTCTGGAAGACGCCGACGGCAGCCTGCTGATCGTGGACACCGGCGGCTGGTACAAGCTCTGCTGCCCGACCTCGCAGTTGTGGAAGCCCGACGTGCTGGGGGCGATCTATCGGGTGAAGAAGGTGGATGCTCCGAAGATCGCCGATCCGTTTGGCCGCAAGATCGAGTGGGCGAAACAGTCGCCAGAGCAACTCACGAAATTGGTAGTTGACTCGCGGACATTTGTTCGACGACGTGCTTCAAATGCACTTGAAAAGCATGGTTCGGCAGCAGTGAAGCCGATCATGATTTCGATCATGGATCGTTGGCACTCCGTGGCGTCAACAAAGCGTCAGAGGTTCACGAGCGAAGAAGGTGAAGGCGTTGTTTGCCTTCTTTGGTCACTCATTCGGATCAACGATCCTCGGGCTCGCGAAGCCATGAAAAACCTTATCGGATTCCCGATGAGCGTCGTGCATCCTCTACCGGAGATTTCAGCATTACCCATCTACGACGTCTCACTATGGCGGAACAAAAGCGCGACTGGCCCACTCATTGTTGCGTTGTTGACTGGTCCACCATCTGTAAAGCGTGTCGCGGCGGAAGCCCTCGGTCGAGTTGGTGAGTCGGACACCGTTGAAGTGTTGTTGGCTTACGCTGAACTCTTCGGAGAAGACCGATTCTTGGAGCATTCGATCATCTTTGCATTGATCGAAATCGCGAAGCCAGACAAGACGCGAACCGGCCTTTCCGCAACGCACCCCGCAACGATCAAGGCCGCGTTGATCGCCCTCGACCAGATGCCGAACGGCGGGTTGAAGCCGGAGGAGGTGGCGAAGCATTTGACCTCGCCGGAGCCGCTGTTGCGGGAGACGGCGGCGTGGATCATCAGCCGGCACGCCGATTGGGGCGAAGCGCTGGCCGGCTACCTCCGCGAGCGATTGGCCTCCGGCGAACTGACCGACGCCGAGCAAAAAACGCTCGGCCAACAACTGGCTCAGTTCGCGAAAGCCCCCTCGGTCCAAGAGTTGTTGGCGGCGACCGTTCGCGACACGAAGCTCCCCACCTCCGCCCGCCTCACCGCGCTGGGCGCGATGCGGGACTCGAAGCTCAAAGAACTGCCGAAGACTTGGTCCACGTCGTTGTTGGCCGTGCTCGGCGAGAACAATGCGACGTTGATCGAGTTGGCGTTGAAGACAGTCCGCACAATCCCGCCGCAGAAAGAGGATGCCGCCGCGTGGCGTGCGCCGCTCTTGTCCTTGGCGAGCCGGGGTGCGTTAGCCCCCGGACTGAATCCGTTGCCAACTCGTCCGGGGGCTGACGCACCCCGGCTCGCCGAAGCAGTGATGCGACTCGACTCCCTAGCCGCTTTGCCCGGTGGGCTCGCTGCGAATGAAGCGGAAGACAAACTCTTCGACTTCTTGTTGAGCCAACTCGCATCGGATCTCTCGGTCGCTCAGCGAGGCACCGCAGCGGAAGTGCTCTCAAAAGCGAAGCTCTCGAAAGCCCAACTCACGAAGCTGACCGAGAAATTCGCCACCGCCGGCCCGCTCGAAGTCGATCGGCTGCTCGGCGCGTTTGAGCAATCCACCGACGAGCAAGTCGGCCAGAAACTCATCGCCCAACTCAAAACTGCTCCCGCGCTGACGGCTCTGCGAGTCGATGCGATCAAAACTCGGCTGGCAAAATACAGCCCGTCCGTTCAAGAAGCCGCGCAGCCGTTGTACGCCGCGCTCAACGTGGACCTCGGCCAGCAGCGAAAACAGTTGGAAGAGATGCTGGCCTCGCTCCCGCCCGGCGACATCGTCCGCGGTCAAAAAGTCTTCCACAACGAGAAGGCCGCCTGCAAAGCCTGTCACGCGCTCGGCTATCTCGGAGGCAAGACGGGCCCCGACCTGACTCGCATCGGCGGCATCCGCAACGAGCGGGACTTGCTCGAATCGATCCTGTTCCCCTCCGCCAGCTTCGTCCGCAGCTTCGAGCCTGTCCTGATCGTCACGACCAACGGCAAAACCGTGAACGGCCTGATCCGCAGCGAGACCCCCGACGAACTCGTCATCGCCACTGGCCCGAACAAAGAAGAACGAGTCGCTCGTGCCGACATCGAGGAAATGAAACCCAGCAGCGTCAGCATCATGCCCGCCGGCCTGGAAAAACAACTCACGAAAGAACAACTTGCCGACTTGATCGCGTTCCTGAAGAACTGCAAGTAATTTGGAGTGCGGTGACCAAAGTCACCGCTTTTCAAAACGCGTCATTTCATGGAAAACGATCGAAGTCTCTTCGGATGCGTTTTGAAAAGCGGCGACTCAGGTCGCCGCACTCCAAAGGTAATGCTGCATGACTCAACTCATCTCCCGTCTTCGCGACATCGTTGGTGACGACGGCTTGCTCTTCAACCGTGAGGAATTGCTCGTCTACGAATGCGACGGCTACACGGTCGAGAAGAAAGTCCCCGACGTCGTCGTCTTCCCAACCTCGACCGAGCAAGTTGTTGCGGTCGTGCGGTTGTGCAATGAACTCAACGTGTCGTTCATCCCGCGCGGAGCGGGAACCAGCTTGGCGGGCGGAACTCTGCCAATCGGCGGCGGCGTGATGATCACGTTGACGAAGATGAAACGCATTCTCGAAGTCAACGTGCGCGATCGGTACGCCGTCGTCGAACCCGGACTCGTCAACGTGCATCTGACGAATCATCTGAAAGAGACCGGCTACCACTACGCCCCCGACCCATCGAGCCAAGGGGCTTGCACGATCGGCGGCAACGTCGCCACGAACAGCGGCGGGCCGCACACGCTCAAGTACGGAGTCACCGTCAATCATGTGCTCGGCGTCGAAGCGGTGATGCCCGACGGTTCAGTCGTGCAATTCGGCGGGTCGTGTGAGGATGGGCCGGGGTTCGATCTGACTGGGCTGTTCGTCGGCAGTGAGGGAACGTTCGGGATTTGCACGAAGGTCTGGGTGCGGCTGACTCGCAATCCGGAGTCGTATCGCACGCTTCTGGGCGTTTTCGAGACCGTCACCGCCGCGACGCAAGCCATCAGCGCGATCATCGGAGCGGGCATCGTCCCGGCCGCGCTGGAGATGATGGATCAAGGGATCATTGGGGCACTCGAAGCTGCGTTCCACTTTGGATTCCCGCTGGATGCCGGAGCGGTGCTACTCATCGAAGTCGATGGACTTGAAGTCGCCGTCGAAGAAGAGGCCGTGCGTATCGAAGCGATCTGCCTGGAGAACGGTGCTCGCGAAGTTCGCCGAGCACGCACGCAAAAGGAACGGCTGCTGTTGTGGAAGTGTCGCAAGCAAGCGTTCGGTGCGATCGGGCGGCTGAGTCCGAGTTACTGCACTCAAGACGGAGTCGTGCCACGCACGAAGCTGCCGCAGATTCTGGAATTCATCATCGACTGCGGCCGACGTCACGATCTGAAGATCGTCAATGTCTTCCACGCCGGCGACGGCAACATTCATCCGATCCTATTGTTCGATGAGCGGAACGAGGACCAAGTCCGTCGCGTGCTGCTCGCCAGCGACGAGATCCTCTCGAAGTGTCTCGACCTCGGCGGCAGCGTCACCGGCGAGCACGGCATCGGCGTCGAGAAAATCAGCTTCATGGATAAGCTCTTCGCTCCGGAAGATCTCGCCGTGATGAAGTCGATCCGTGAGGTCTTCAATCCCGACAACCGTTGCAGTCCCGGCAAGATGCTGCCAACCGCAGGCGGCTGCGGCACCGAATCGCATCCCCACCAAAGTCACCCCGGCCGCCGTGCCGCCATGTAATTTCTCTGCGAGCTTTGCGCCTCTGCGTGAGAATGCGGTTCTCACGCAGAGACGCAAGGCTCGCAGAGGATGAGAATGAAAATGCCTGATTCGCAATCCGAGTATTCACCAAACACGCAAGCTGAACTCGCTCAGTTCGTCACCGACAATGCGGCGAATGTGCAGCGGTCGTTGCAGCCCATTGGCGGTGGCACCGCTCGGCGCGACGTCAATGCGGACAACGCCTGCCAAGTGCGACTCGATGGAATCAACCGCGTGATCGACTTTCCAGCGCGGGATATGACGATCACGGTCGAGGCCGGGATTCGCGTCGCTGATCTGAATCGAATACTCGCGGCCGAGAATCAGCGACTGCCGATCGACATTCCGCAGGCGGAACAGGCAACGCTCGGCGGAGTCATCGCGACGAACTGGTCCGGTTCGCGGCGTTTCGGTTGCGGCACGATGCGTGACTACGTCATCGGCATCTCGGCGATTGACGCCTCCGGTCAGCGATTCAGCGCGGGTGGCCGGGTCGTCAAGAATGTCGCGGGGTACGATTTGTGCAAGCTGCTGGTCGGCTCGCGCGGAACGCTGGCGATCGTTTCGCAAGTGACGCTCAAGCTGCGGCCAATCCCAGAAGAAACAAGAATCGTCGCGTTCGGATTCAACTCAACTGAGCAGTTGGATGCGGCGCTGGCTCGATTAGTCACCTCAGCCACTCGGCCGGTTGCGATCGACGTTTCCAATGAGCCCGCGATGCAACTCCTCAATATTCGACGCACCATCGAGAAGGCCACGATGCCGACGTTGTTGTTCGTTGGCTTTGAGGGAACACAACACGAAGTCGATTGGCAGGTGGAAGCCGTGACCAGCGAGTTGCGTCCCTTCGAGTGTCCTTGGTCACAGACACTCTCTAAGGCCGAATCCGAGGGATGTTGGGGCAGCCTCAAAGAGTTCTCAATCCGATCCGCATCTTCGACCACAATCAAAGCGGCGATCCCGCCGTCGCGAACGTGTGAACTCGTCAGACTGGCAACTCAGGCTGGCATGGCGGTTCAGGCTCACGCGGGTAACGGAATCGTCATCGGGCACCTTCCGGAAAGAGTGAGCACTGCCGATCAAGCGGTCGCAGCGATCAAGCCGCTCGGCGATTTGGTCCGGTCGTGCGGCGGTCATTTGTCGGTGCTGCGTGCTCCGAACGAGTGGCCTGCTCTTGATGTTGTCGCGGATTCGTGGGCCGGCTCACTTGCGTGGACGCAGCGCCTCAAGCGACAACTGGACCCGCACAACTTGTTGAATCCCGGCGTGATGGCGTTTGGCCCTGCCTGATCACGGAAGAAACCCACAGAGCCAATTTCACACAAAGCCAAATCACGGAGCGACAGTCATGGTCAAGAAGTTTTTTTACGGCGACGATCCGCTGGGCAAACGGGACAAGAAATCCGCAGGTTCGACTGACGGGGCCGGCAAGAAAAAGGTGTTCGGCCTGAATGCGTCGGCGTTCATTCAACGGAAGATGGCCGAACAACAAGCGAAGGCGGACGAGAAAGACCAAAAGAAATAAGCCGCGCGATGCGCGGCTTATTTCTTGGGGAGTCTGTGGTGGTGGCTCCGCCTCGCGGGAGCGAGGCGGCTACGTTTGCGGCGGTGAAACCTTATTTGTCGTCCGCAGGTTTCTCTTCCTTCTTCTCGGCCTTCTCTTCTTTGGACTTCTCTTCTTTGGACTTCTCTTCTTTGGACTTCTCGGCCGGATTGTCGACCTCTTTCTTATCGGTGTCCTCTTTCTTGTCCGCTTCCGGATTTTTGTCGGCGTCCGGCTTCTCAGCTGGTTGACCGTCGTCCTTCTTTTCCGCCTCGGTCTTGTCCTTGTCGGCAGGCTTGTCCTTCGGCTTGATGAGCACGGCGCGGGACAGACGGAGCTTGTCGAAGCTGTCGTTGGAGATGACGTAGTACCAGTCGGCGAAACGATCGTTGAGTTCTTTGACCTTCTGTTTGCCGGATTCGATTTTGGCCGCATGTGCTGCAGTTTCGGCGGTGAAGCGTCCCTTCTCGGCGTCGTAGCGTTTGAGGGCTTCGAAGTATTCGGCCTTCAAGTCTTTCTTCGGCTCGTCCGGCTTGGCCTCTTCCTTCTTGGCGTCAGCGGCATCGGCTTTGGGTTTGTCGGTCGCAGCGTCATCCTTCTTCTCGGTGTCTTTCTTCTCGGTGTCTTTCTTCTCGGTGTCTTTCTTCTCGGTGTCGTCGTTCTTTTCCGTGGCGGGTTTCTTTTCTTCCGGCTTGGGGTCGTCCTTCGGCTCTGCTTTCTTGTCGGCTTTCTTCTCAGTGGCAACGGTGTCCTCACCGTTGGCTTCGGCCGGGTCGTCGGAGTTCTTCTTGGAGTCTGCGGACTTCTCCTCGTCCGCCTTGGTTTTCTCGGAGTCCGAGGGATCTTTCTTCCCGGAGTCCTCCTTTTTCTCAGCGTTCTTCTTCGGAGCGTCTTCGTTTTTGTCAGCAGGGTCTTTCTTGTCGCCGTCTTCTTTCGGGTCGGCGGGAGCCTCGACACCCGGGGGCGGAGTCGGCTTCGTCGGTTCAATGGGAGGATTGCCCAGCAGCGACTCGTCGAAGTTGACGCGGACAATGAGGTAGCGGCTCTTCTTCTGGTCGTCCAACAACTCTTTCGAGGCGTCTTTTTTCTTGTCTTTGCCTTCGGCTTTCGTTTCCTCGTTGGCACCGGTTTCAATTTCTTGTTCGGTACCAGAAAAAACGCTGCCAAAAGTCAGCTTGTAGGCGACGCCGTCCTTGGTGCCGGCGGTCAGTTCACCTTCGCGCGAGACGATTTGTGTTTGACCCTCCTCGTCTTGTCCGACGCGGAAACCTTTTTCTCCCAGATCGGCACGCAAGACTTTGACGACTTCGCTGCGAACTTGTGGATTCGACAACAGCTCTTTCGGCAACTCCACTTTTAGATCGGCATTCAGAATTGGCCGGCCGTCAAACGCCGGGCGCGGACGGACGCCGACCAGTCGCAGATCGTCGAGCGTCGTGACCATCGCGTTGATATCGTCGCTCTTGAGTTCCTCGGCGGCTTCGTCGAGTCCGGTCAATTTCCAGGAATCGCTGGGTTTCTCTTTGGCGAGTTCGACGACATCGTCCCCTTCGTATTCATCCGCGTCGTTGATCTTCGGGCGGCTGCCACGCAAGCGAACGATGTCGAAGCCGCTGACTTTCAACAGGTCGGTCTCAGCCCAGTCGGAGAACTTCGTCGAGACATCAAACCGCGCACTGACTCGGTAGACCTTGTCCTCGCCAAATTTACGAACGTAGCGTTTTTCGTCTTCACCTTCGACTTTGTTGCCGACGATGAAGTCCGCGAGAGCGGTTTCCTTTTCGGAAATGGTGATTCGCGTCCCGCGTCCTTTGGTGGCGGGATTCTCCTCATCGAGTGGATCAATCACACCGTAGCGTTCATGTTCGGTCTTGCGGCGCGTTGCCAACGAACCGCGTTTCAATCCGATCACCGATGCCGCCGCTTTTGCGAGCTGGTCTTTGCCGTCGGCGGGATAGTTGTGGTACGAGGGAATCTTCCAGCCACCGGCATTTTGGACGGTGAACATTTTCGAGGCGGCAGTCGCCTCGTCGAACGAGACCACGCGCATTGACGTGGCTTTCCCGGCATCAGTGAAATCGGGATTGAAGTCCCGACCGTACTCGTCACCGTCGGCAAGCTTGGCCGGCTTGGTCAGTTGGTTGGAAGTGAACGCCAACGCGGTTGACACGAGGGCGGTGGCGACGAAAGCCAAAGTGCGGGTCATTGATGGATTCATGGCAGGATTCTCCGTCGGGGACGGTCGTAATTTTTAGAACCCCACCGGGCTTGTCCCGGTGGTTCCAGGCGATTGCACTACTCCAAAAGCGTCTTTCTCACAGGCTAGTGAGTGCAAAAGCCCGCGAGCCACCGGGGCAGGCCCGGTGGGGTCATTGGATTCCAATTAGCGTTTCACGAGTCGGTCGGCTTCGACGTTGCGATACTCGGCATTGATGCGGGAGGACAACACGATCACGCCCAGCACGATCGCCGGGATCGGCGGAAGCAGGATGCACCACCATCGAATCCAGTCCTCTTTGGCGCGGATCTTTTGTTTTGTCTTGGCTTCGATACTTTCGATCTTTTTGGCCTTCTCACGTTCGACATTGGCACGCATCACGTCGAGCTTGCGCTGTTCGGTTTCACGAGCGATCCGAATCTTCTGGTCCTTTTGCTGCGGCGTCAGAGTGGTGTCCTTCTCGATCTCCTCGACGGCTTTCGTGAGCCGCTCTTGGGCTTTGGAGAGTTGTTCCTTGGCTTCGCCTTCGGCTTTGCCACGTTCTTCGGTCTGAGCCTTGCGTAAGTCGTCGGACTCGGCTTGCAGCGAGGTCAGCGTGCGGAGTTGAGCACGGCGTTTGCGGAGGTCGATGTACGATGATTCGCCGGCGAGCACATCCACGCAGTTGAGCACGAACTTGACGTTGTCGATTCGCATGTTCGGCAACTGTTGCGACGCTTCCAAACTGAAAAGCTGATTACTGATGAGGTCGGCGTCGGAGACGAAGATCACGTTCAAGCCTTTGTTGCCCTTGATCTCTTTGCCGGTGATGTGGGCCGCTAATGTGTAGGCTTCGTTGGTCAATTGCCTCGGAGGATTGGGGTTGATATCGATGCCACCACCTCCAAACGGATTGCCGCTCTGTCGGGTGATGTCTTCCCAGGCATGCACACCTGCTTTGACACTGGATCGCAACAACGCATCGAATTTCAACTCGCTGCCTTGCCGCTGCCGAATGTTACCGGGGTAGAACGTCAGCAGTTCCTGCAATCCCGATGTGACGGAACTGGTGGGATGAATCGCGCTCTTGTTGCCGGATTTGGTTGTGACGAAAACCAATTCTGGTGGAATCGCGTTGGCGAAATCGGGATGCAGATTGGGGCCGGCCACGTCGAACACCACCTCGCCGTTGTCCCAGGCAATCTCCAGGACTTTCAGCAACGAAGTCAATTTTCCGTCTTCGGCCTTCGGTTCCGGCGGCTGCTGATTGAAGCCACCCATCATGCCGCCCATTCCGCCGGGACGCGGTTTGGGCGTTCGTGGAGCGTGCGTCGCCGGCCCCTCGAAGACGGGCATTGGATCGTCAAAGACCAGCGTGGGCCGGCCCTTTTTGACGTAATCGACGAGGTTGGGCAACTGCATCGACGACAGCGAAGAGGGCATGACCGCCACGAGAACGTCGTACTTTTTCTCGTCGATCGGTGAATCGGCCAGGACTTGCTCGACCTTGTACTGCTTCTTGAGCTCCGTCTGGATGCGCCACTCGGGCAACTGTCGGAAGTGCGTCATATCGAAGCCGCCAGCCACGCGAGCATCCGTGGTGAGCATGCCGACTGTCAGCCGTTTTTCATTCGCGACGGTACGAATCGAGCGAGTCAATTCGTACTCGATCGACGTGCCCGCTTCAAAGATTGGGACCACAACTTCGTCCACCGGGCTGCTGACCACGACGCCCATGAAGACTTCCTGCACACTGCGGCGGCCGTCTTCGTCGGTCGGGACTTGAAATCCCTGCACGCCCAGCAACCGAGCTTCCTCCGCTTCCGGTGTGAACGATGCCACGTCCACGAATCGCACGTCGAGCCGCGCGCCACCTTCGCGGTCGTACTGTCGCAGCAAGCCTTTCAATCGCTTTTGAATCGACACTTGCTCGCGCGGCACGTCGGCCGAAATGAAGGCTTGGATCGTGACCGGTCGCTCGCTGCTGATTTTGCCAATCAGCTCGCGCGTGCTGGGAGATAACGTGAAGAGTTTTTCGGTCGTGAGGTCGAGATTGAGCGGAAACGCTTCGCTTAGCTTGACCACCAGGACGTTGAAGCTGATCAGCGCAACGGCCACAGAGACTGATCGCACCACGAATTGCATCCACATCGTCTGGCCGTCTTTGCCGCCGCTCCAATGCCGTTTGCTGATGAAGACCTCGTTGAGATACAGCAGAAACGCGGTCAGCGACACAAAGTACACGAGGCTGGTCAGCGGGATCAGACCGAGACTGTATTCCTTCAATTGTTCGGGCAGGCTCAACGAGGCGAAAATCGGAAGGGCGACCGACAACTTGCCGACGAAGACCGGAATCGCCCCGATTGCGACACCCAAAACGAAGGCGACCGTCACGCTGTTGGTCAGCACCGAAGCAAACATTCCCGCCGCCAGCAACGCTCCCCCGGCCAGCCAGTAGCCGAAGTACGTCGTGAACAGCAGCCCAAAATCCGGCTCGGCGTAATACGCCAGAACTAACAGATTGAATCCAGAAAACGCCAGCGCGATCGTGTAGACCGCCAGCACTGCGAGGTATTTTCCAAGCAACACCTCGAAGTCATTCGCCGGCAGAGTGAACAGCAACTCGTCGGTGCCTTGGCGCTTTTCCTCGGCCCAAGACGTCATGGTGACGGCCGGTACGATGAACAGCAGCAACAGCGGGAAATACTCGCTGAGCTGATCGAGCGTCGCGAGATTGTTCGTGAAGAACCGCGGGCTGAACGCCGCCGCCGCACAGGCCACGACGAATACCACGATGAAGAGGTAGCCGATGACCCCCGAAAAATAACTGGCCAGATTTCGCCAGAAGACAGCCTTGATCACATGACTTCGCATGGTGCATCCCGGTGGGAGAAATTCTATGGACACTAACCCGAAGCGCCCGCGAGGGCGGGAGCTTCTACGACATTAAACAGGAATCGGCAGTCCGTGAAGCGCCCACCCTCGCTGGCGCTTCGGGTTAGTTTGAGTCACGTCAGTCTCGCATGAGTCAACTCGCGGAAGCGGCCTTCCATGTCGTGGCTTTGGCCTTCCATCTGTGCGACAGAGCCGTCGAACACGATCTGCCCCGCGTTGATGAGGACGACTCGACTGCAACAGACCGCCACTTCACGCAGGATATGCGTCGAGAGCAAAATCGTTTTGTTCGTTGCGAGACTGTGAATCAGGTTTCGGACCTCGTGGACCTGATTGGGATCCAGACCGCTGGTTGGCTCGTCGAGGATCAGCACTTCCGGATCGTGCAGCAGCGCCTGAGCCATTCCGACACGCTGCTTGTAGCCACGTGATAGCTTGCCGATCGTCTTATTCCAGACGGCTCGCAGCGAGCATTTGTCGGCCACAAATTCCAGACGGCTCTGGAGGTACGGCCCCGACATCCCACGAGCATGGCCGAGGTACTCCAGCAGCGATTTCGGAGTCATCTCGTGATACAGCGGACCATTCTCCGGAAGATAGCCGATCAACTTGACGGCATCGAGCCGATTGGTCGCCACATCAAAGCCACCGATGCGAGCCGACCCTTCCGTCGGCGTCAGGAAGCCGGTCAGCATTTTCATCGTGGTGGACTTGCCCGCCCCGTTCGGTCCCACAAACGCCGCGACCTCCCCTTTCGGGACGGAAAAGGTGACATCGCGAGCCGCCGCGAACGGCCCATAAAACTTGCTGAGACCGCGAGCCTCAATCATCATGCCGTGATGGCCATTATTGTCCGAGTTTTTGCTCATCAACCCGATCCTCGTTGGCGGAACCTCTCGACTCCCGTCGTCAGCTCCGCATTGACCACAAATACCAACAGCGGCCGAAACTCCGAAGCTCCGCCGCTGTGCGACTCATGCGCCTGGCTGTCGGAACCCCACGCCCGACTTCCAAGCCGCTGCGAATACGCAGGAAATTACTGGTCGCGTTGGATGAAGTCCAGCAACGCGAGCGAATGACCGACGGCGTTTGAGTTCGCGACAGCAATCAGCCGCGATATGCTCCCTAGCCTTCCGATCCCACAATGAGGACCGCAGCGATGACTCGCTCGCAATGCTCAACCACGTCTGCCAGCTGTCCCATTGGGTTGTTGTTGCTGGCTGTTTTGCTCTGGATTCCCGTAACAGCCCGTTCCGAACCGACCAGTGCTTCCGACAAACCGGCTGCCGGCAAGATTTCCTTCGATCGCGATGTGCGGCCAATTCTGTCCAACCATTGTTGGAAGTGCCACGGCCCGGACGCCAAGGAACGCAAAGCCGGCCTGCGGCTCGACCAACAAGAGTCAGCCATCAAGCCCGCCGAATCGGGCAAGACGGCCATCATTGCCAAAAAACCAGCGGACAGCGAACTCGTGCGACGAATTCTGTCTTCCGATTCCGACGAACAAATGCCACCGGCTTCAGAGAATAAGCCGCTCAGCGCGGCCCAAAAAGAAACTCTCAAGCGCTGGATCGAACAGGGAGCGACCTTCGAGCAACACTGGTCGTTCCGCCCAGTCACACGTCCGGCGATTCCTCCCGTCAAATCCGCAATCGAAAATCAAAAATCAAAAATCAAAAATCCCATCGACCACTTCATCCTCGCACGGCTCGAAGCAGAGGGCTTGTCGCCATCCCCGGAAGCCGCACGCGAGACGCTGATCCGCCGAGTCACGCTCGACCTGACTGGTTTGCCACCAACCATTACCGAGATCGACGAGTTCCTGAACGACCACGATGCCAACGCCTACGAAAAGGTGGTCGATCGGCTGCTCAAGTCGCCACACTACGGCGAGCGGATGGCGCTCGATTGGCTGGATGCCTCACGGTTCGCGGACACGAACGGTTATCACATTGACAACGGCCGCGACATGACTCGCTGGCGCAAATGGGTCATCGACGCCTTCAATCGCAATTTGCCGTTCGATCAATTCACGATCCAACAATTGGCCGGCGATCTGTTGCCGGAACCGACCGATCCGGCAGCCGCGTTTGAGCAGAAGCTCGCCAGCGGATTTCATCGCAACCACATGATCAACTTCGAGGGAGGAGCGTTCCCGAAGGAGTATCACAACGCCTACATCGTCGATCGGGTCAACACGACGGCGACCGTGTGGCTCGGCCTGACGGTTGCGTGCTCGCAGTGCCACGACCACAAGTACGACCCGCTAACGCAGCGCGAGTTCTACCAACTCTATGCCTTCTTCCATAACGTGGCCGAAAATGGACTCGACGGCCGCAAAGGGAACGCTGAACCGCTGCTCAAGTTCCCGACCGACGATCAGCAGAAGCAACTCGCCGAACTGTCCAAAAACATCGCCGAGCTGGACGCTCGTCTGAAAACGGCGAAGGACGAAGAGGCCAAAACCCTCAAAGCGGATCTCGACCGACTTCGCAAAAACCAAACGGAACTCGAACAGCTGATTCCGACGTCGATGGTGATGCGCGAGTTGGAGCAGCCGCGCGAGACGTTCCTGCTGATCCGCGGCCAATACGACAAGCCGGGAGACAAAGTCGAAGCCGATGTCCCCGCCGCGCTGCCGCGTCTCCCCGAAGGGACGCCGCATAATCGACTGGGACTCGCCAAGTGGTTGACGCATCCGTCGCACCCACTGACTTCGCGGGTCATCGTCAACCGCTACTGGCAGTCGTACTTCGGCACTGGCCTTGTGAAGACGTCTGAAGATTTTGGTTCCCAGGGAGAAGCACCCTCGCACCCTGAGTTGCTCGATTGGCTGGCGGCCGAGTTCATGTCGAACGAATCAACAACTGCTGCTGGGTGGAACATCAAGCACCTGCAACGCTTGATCGTCACGTCTGCAACATATCGGGAAACGAGCCGCGCGACACCGGCGCTGATTGCACGCGACCCAGAGAATCGGCTACTGGCTCGCGGACCGAGACATCGGTTGCCGGCCGAGGGGATTCGTGACTTGGCTTTGTCGGTCAGCGGGCTGTTGCAGCACAAGATCGGTGGACCAAGCGTCTCGCCGTATCAGCCTGCCGGGCTGTGGGAAGAATTGATGGCTCGCGCGGACGGTAAGAACTGGACGGCACAAGAATACTCACAGAGCCACGGAGCGGACTTGTATCGCCGCACGATGTACACGTTTTGGAAACGAACTTGTCCGCCCGCGCAGCTCGCGACGTTCGACGCGCCCGACCGCGAGACCTGCACAGTCCGCCGAGCCCGCACGAACACCCCGCTGCAAGCACTGGTTCTGATGAACGACCCAACCTACGTCGAGGCCTCACGCAAACTGGCCGAGCGAATTCTCCTCGAAGGAGGTACGACGGCTGAGGAACGCATCACGTTCGCATTTCGGTTGACGACGGCACGCAAACCGACGCCGCGCGAGTTGATCGTGCTGCGGCGCGTCCTTGAGCAGCAACATGCCCGCTTTGCCGCCGATTCAGCCGCCGCGACGAAACTGCTGTCCGTCGGCGAGTCACCTCGCAACGAACAACTTCCAGCTCACGAACTCGCCGCATGGGCGGCCGTCGCCAGCGTGATCCTGAACCTCGACGAGGCTGTCACAAAGGGATGATGGGTTTCAAAACCAGCTCGACGCGCCAGCGAGTGGTTTTCACGATCACCCCTCGCTGGCGCGTCGGGCTAGATTCCTGAGATCAGCGGACATAAGAATCAAACACTCGGACTTGTGCCCAATTCGGTTTGTTCTCTTCGATGAACTGAATGTGACGTGGGTGAGCCTGATAGTCGTCTTGAGCTTTCCGGCTGTCGAAAACGACGTGCAGGCTGACGTGGAAAGCTCGGTCGTTTACAGGTCGAGCGAGGTCCGGCACCAACGTGCCAGCCGAAAAATAGACTTCACCTGGATGCCCCTTGAGGAATTTGTGGCAGTCCTCGACCAGAGCTTGCTGCGTGGCGGACGAAGCCTCTTTCAGCGTGAAATAAACCATGTGAGCGAGATGTGAATTCGGGGTGTCGGCCATCCGTTTGATCCTTGTGAGTGTGGAGTCCATCGAAAGCAAGTCGCATTCTGGCAGTCCAATTCGTTGACGTACAGTCTTCGCTCAAGACGACCGATCCGCCCAAAAAACAGAAAGGCGACGGATGTTTCATCCGCCGCCCACTCGTCAGTCACAGGGTGTTTTCTGCGCGGTCACGCGTCCAATCGATCCAACCACTCTGCCGAGAACGTGAACGCTTTGAAGATCTCGGATTTCAAGCCGCGTACGGTGTTGATGCCGGAACCGCCGGAGACCGTGTCGCTATTCGTACCGCCGTCGATGTTGTCGTCGCCGTCACCGCCGAGTGCGATGTCTTTGCCCCCTTCACCTCGCTGCAGGTCGTTGCCATCACCACCAAGCAGCGTGTCGTCACCGTTGCCGCCGTACATGGAATCGTTGCCATCGCCGCCAGACATTGCGTCGTTGCCGTTGCCTCCGTTGAGGCGATCGTGACCAGCGCCACCACCGAGCGTGTCGTCTCCGTTGCCGCCGTTCAAGGTATCGTTGTCGTCTCCGCCGAGCAGCAAATCGCTTCCAGAACCGCCGCGCAGATCGTCGCGCCCGGCACCCCCTTCAGCCGTGTCGTCACCTGAACCACCAACGAGGCTGTCGTTGCCGTCGCCACCGAACAGTTGCACTGAATGCCGAACTGACGTTGCGACGGTGATCGAGTCATTGCCATCGCCACCATCGATCGCCACCGAAACATCAAACGATGGCTTCACCGCCGACAGAGTCAGACGGTCGTTTCCTGCGAGTCCGTTGAGGCGGATCTCAGCGAGGTTGGGGGACTCCGCTCGGCTGAGATCGAGGTTGACGCGGTCGTTCGTGGTGGTCCCATCAATCCGCAACGACTCAGTCCCATTGAGCGACACGGTTTGATATCCGTGTCCAAGCTTGCTGATACGAAGCTCATCGCCCCGCAGCGCGATCGCAACCGTTCCGCCTTCTTCCAACAGCGACACGCGCACCTGGTCTGTGACCACATTGACTGCCGCCAACACGAGCAAGTTCTCGGCTTCTTCCAAAGTCTCAGGAACGTCGAGATACTCCCAATCGGAAGCTCCGTCGTCAGTCTCGGCGAACACCGGCTCGAGATTGAACGTGGCGACGTACGGCATGTACTGGATGTCGAACTTGGCGAGTTGGTTGCTGGGATCGGCAATCTCTGTCGCGATCACCGAATTGCTGGAGATGGTGTAGAGGACGTTCTCGATGTACGCGCTGCGATTGATGTAGCCGTCGTCAGAAACAGTTCCATTGAGTTGGATCGCCGACTCACCAGATTGGTCGACGTCCACATGGAACACAAACAGTTCGTTGTGATATCCGGTTTCCCAGTTGTAGCTCGAAACTGGGATCGCCAGAGTCTCCTTCGACGCGAACCAGCCGATCGCCTTTGAATCCCATTCGGCGATCGACCATGTCCAGCTCGGCAGAATGTCTTCGTCAACTTCGACCGGGGCATCGGGATTGCTAATGTCGTACAGCGTGACCTTCGTTGCGAAATCGGTCGTGCTGCGGCCGACGGCAAGCAAGTAATTCTGATCGATGACTTGGAGGTAGCTCGAAAAGCCAGGGACTTCCAATTCGCCGCGAATCGTCGGAGCCGTTGGATCGCTGAGGTCGAAGACGAATAGCGGATCAACTTGTCGGAACGTGACGACGAACGCTCGATCGCCGTCAAACCGCACCGAGTAAATCCGCTCGTCGTTCGCGAAGCCGTCCACCGATCCAACCGGCGTCAGCACGCCGTCGATGTTCTCCAGAATCGTCAGGTTGTTCGCTTGCGAGAAGCCTGTCTCGGGGTCGAAGTTGGACGTCGTCGTCGCGATGCGCAGCCGGCCCTCGAACTCGTCGGCCGAAAATTGATTGTGCAGCGTGCCGTCGACGACTCCGGTCGCCAGCAGTTCGATTTCACGCTCGCCGTTTGCCCACGCGAATTCCAAAATCCGAGTCTGCGTGGTGCCGGAATCGTAAACCGGCGAGAAAACGTACAAGTGGTCCTGATTGGCATGAATGCCGTTCGTCCAATCGGTGAGCACTGAACTGGAACTGACCAAGCCCGGCTGCGAACCGCGCGTGTCGATCGACACGACCGACAGCAACGTGTTGGATGCCGAATCATTCACGCGAGCGATCGCCGAGACCTCGCTGATGGCCCCGTCCACCCCCAACCCATTGGCCGACAGGCTCTCGTACCGAGGCAAGACACTGTCAAGCAGCGAATCCAGATTCGCACGAACGCGGGCAATGTATGCCTCGCGAGTCTCGTAGAGAGGTACTTCAATCTGCTGATGGAATTGGAAGAATTTCGCGTCCATCGCATCGCTAACGGGTTCGTCCTCGATGGTTGTGATGTTCAGCGAGTCCCCTGAAACGACCGTGTCTTCAAGGAAGATCGGCCTTCCGATGGGCCCGCCGTAGTAGTAAATCGGCGTGTCGATGGTCGTGGTACCGTCGGTCTGTGGAGCGGGCAACGCGAAGTCGTTGCTGGTGATGATGTGGACCTGACCATTGAACGCTCGCGAATCGACGTAGTCGCCATCGAGCGACGTCTGTTTGTCCAAAACCGGCTTGGACGGATTGGAAACATCGAACGTGCTGACAATCGTGGTCGTTGAACTCGGAGCGAATCGAATGGCGTCGAAGAACATGCCGCCTCCAATACCTCCGTAGTTGTACTCCTGGGAGATCACTGTCAGTCGATCGCCGTCGAGGTACTCGGCGATCGCATAGCCATCGAAGCGAATCCGAGACAGCTCCTGCATTTGGTTCGCCGGATAGGCCTGCATGATGACCAGGTCGTTGCCATTGATCACGAACAAGTGCTGGCCGTCGTTTTCGATCAAGTCTCCTTCATCGACTCCATCGACTTGCACGTTGGTTTCCGAGTGATCGACCATGGCAACGGGTACGGCGGCTTCTGCCAGGAAGGCCCCACCTCGATAAAAAATCGGACCGTGATACCACCATTGTGGCTGGCCGAAGAGTCCGGCGTATTGCTCCAATGCTCGCTCCAGCAGGTAATCGCCAAGCTCCTCTCGCGAGGTAAAATGACTGACTGCCGGGGGAGCAACTGCGCCTCCCATGCTGTAGAAAATGACGTCCGGATTCGATTCACCGTCCGTCCCGTCTTCGAGATTCTCGACAGGTTCCTCGCCACCATCGCTTGGCTCATCGAGCTCCGGCGACGAGTTTGCCCCAGACATCAAACACCGCACTTCCAAAATCTCGGACTTTGGAATCGAGCTCTGCAAACCACGACGCCGGGAAGTTTTGAACGGCGAGAAACAGGGAAATGACCAGCCGAGACGCTTCATTTCAATGGACTCCTTCGAGAGGGGCTCAATTTACTAAGGCAGTTTTAAGAGAGAAGTCAAGTGGACGCGCCTGGTCTCGTCCCTCCCTCAGAGGTGTCTACCGCCAATTATCCTTGTTCCCCGACACAAAATCGGTGGCCTATTACGAAAAATGCAGTCCATCGGGCGACTTCGGCCTTTGTTGCCGTAACTTCAGACCCGACTGCCCGTTGACTGCGTCTGTGCCCAGCCCGATCTATTTTCGAAGCATCGGATTGTCGATGACTCGTCTTGCCGCTGCGGCCGAATTGGCGGCATTGAGCGGCTCGAAACGGCAATCCTCGTGTGAGTAGGCCAGCACCTCGCCGGATTCGAGATGATAGACCCAGGCGTGAAGAGTCAGTTCACCGCGTTGTAATTTCACGGCGACGGCGGGGTGCGTCTGGATGTTTTCGATCTGCACGAGGACATGTTCCTGCACGGCGATCTCGACCAGTGCGTCGCCGGTGGCGTGCGTGTAGTTTTCGGCAACGATCCGCCGAGTTGTCTCGGCGTGCTGAAGCCAGCGGCTCACGAGCGGCAGGGCTGCCGCCTTCTCTGGCTGAAGCAGCGCTTGAACGGCTCCGCAACGCGAGTGCCCACAGATGACAATGTCACGCACGCCGAGAGCTGCGACAGCGTACTCAATCGTCGCAGCCTCACCGCCATTTGAAGCTCCGTATGCCGGCACAATATTGCCAGCGTTCCGCAACACGAACAGCTCGCCCGGACTGGACTGCGTGATGAGATTCGGATCGACTCGCGAATCGGAGCAGGTCACGAACAACGCACTGGGACTCTGTCCCGCGACGAGCTTGTCGAAGAAGTCTCGCTCTCGCTGAAAGACCTGCGATTGAAACTGATGCATGCCGGACAACAAGTGTTCCATGACAATCCTCGACGCGATGGGGGCTGGCAGCAGTGTGTCGAGTTCGCAAGCGGCGGCAAGTCACTCACTGGAAACAGGGTTGAAACTTCACGCCTAGCGGCGACACTCAGCGACACACCTTCACATTGCCGAGGACGATATGCCAAACGAATCGAGTTTTCAGGATCACGCCTCCGAATCATCCAATGTGGGCTCATTGGGCTTCGCGGTCATCACGCTGTCCGACACACGCACTGATGCCATCGACATGAGCGGCAAGTTCATCAAGAACGCGCTGACCGAAGCCGGCCACAGAGTGCCGTTTTATCGAGTCCTCAAAGAGGACCGCGTGAAGATCAAGACCACTCTGCAGGATTGCCTGGCCGATCCGGAAGTAGCGGTCGTCATCACAAACGGCGGAACCGGCATTGCGTCGCGCGATTCGACGATCGAGGTTCTGGCTTCGATCCTCGACAAGCAACTCGACGGATTTGGTGAACTCTTCCGGATGCTGTCGTACCAAGAAATTGGCCCCGCCGCGATGATGAGTCGTGCCCTCGCCGGCATCGCCAAGAACCGAGTGCTCTTTGCAATTCCCGGTTCGACGAACGCGGTTCGGCTGGCGATGGAAAAGCTCATCCTGCCGCAAGCGGGACACGTCTATTGGGAGCTCAACAAACACCTGCGCGTGACATAGGAACCGAATCGCAATAACTTTCCGAGTTCACCAGCACAACGCGCAAGCGAGTGGTCATTCCCGAACAACCACTCGCTTGCGCGTCGTGCTAGCTCGAATTATTCACGGCTAGAGACAAAAGCGGCCTCCTCGCGCATCTAAGGCAGCCAGTTGAAATTGATCTACCGGCAGTTTGGCTTGCTGAGTTATAGACCGCGAAAGGGTTTGGGAGAAACATCCAGGTCTCAGGGACGAGACGATGAATGCAGAACTGACAGAGGCTGTGATTGCAACGG
>SYJG01000380.1 GCA_005798445.1 Planctomyces sp. | reverse complement strand
GGGAGCGTTAGCCCCCGGACATTGACGAGACTTTTCGGGGGCTAACGCTCCCCGGCTCGCTTTGCCAAGTGGGGTTGATGTTGTCATTGGCCTGCCGCGTCTTCCAATTGCTTCAGGACGGCGTCACGAACAGCCGTGTGCTTTTGGAGAACTTCGTTCATTGAGGTCTTCACGCCGGGCAGGTGCGTCACCAGCTTCTCGAACGCATCGCGGGAGATACTGATGAGATCGAGCGGCGTCTTGGCTCGGATTGAAGCACTGCGGGGGATTTGAGAAATCAACGCCATCTCGCCAAAGACATCGCCGGTCTTGAGCGTCGCGACCGAATGGCCGTCGCGAAGGACATCAGCCTCGCCGCTGATAACAACGAAGACTTTGTCGCCGAAGTCCCCTTGATCGAACACCATTTCTCCGGTGTGCAGGTGCTGGCGCGAGACCGAATCGGGGAAGAAGATGCGGACCTCGGTGATGTCGCGTGGCAGGAAAATATCCAAACACCAGTCGGTGAAGATACGCCACTTGCGGTCCAGGCCGGGGAACTTGCTGAGGTAGACCGCTCGCCAAAAGATCCACGCGATGAAGCCGCGCAGTTTGATGCCCATGACTTCCGCGACCGCCGAGCGATGCCCCAGCGACGCGAGTTTTCCCAAGCCGGTGAACGAAAACCGTCGCAACGGAGTCCCTCGCAGCGTGGCCAAAATGTTGGAAGCGCAGGTCTGAGCTTGTCGCAGCGCGTGCTGGGCCGTCGGCGGCGACATGATGCCGTCCGGTTGCGGCACGGCCGCGCAATCGCCCAGTGCCCAAACGTGGGTGCTTCCCATGACGTGCATTTCCGGTGCGACGAGGACGCGGCCACCTTTGTCCTTCTCGAACGGCAATTTCTCAACCAGCCGATGCGGTGCGGCGGGGACGGTCGCGACGACGACTCGCGCGGGAATGAACTCTGGTTCGGGTGAGCTCTTGTCTTGCAGAACAGCTCCCTCGGCCGTGACCGCCTTCAGTCGCGTGTTCAAGCGAATTTCGATGCCGCGTTGTTCGAGAATTGTGTGCGCGTATTTCGCGAGGTCTTCACCCAGTTCCGGAAGAATGCGATCCGCACTTTGCAGCAGGATGACTCGCAAGTCGCGAGCCTTGATCGACTGGTACGCGGAAACCGCGCTCTGCAAGAAGTCGTTGAGTTCGGCGATGCACTCGACGCCGGAGAAACCGCCGCCGCCGACCACGAACGTCAGCAATCGTTTCCGCTCTTCCGGATCGGTTTCGTTGTCCGCCTCTTCGAGCACCTGCACGATCGCGGTTCGCAGGCGCAGTGCGTCGCCGAGGTATTTGAATGGGATCGCGTGCTCGCGCATTCCCGGCACGAGGTCTGAGTTCAATCGCGAACCGAGCGCGACTACCAGATGATCGAACGGCAGCTCTTTGGTCTTCGGCAGGAACTCGGGGCCGAGCGTGACCACTTTGCGTTCGAGGTCGATCTCAAGAATCTCGCGCGTGTGCAACCGAGTCCGCTTGGCCAGTCGGCGGATCGGCGAGATGACGTGCAGCGTCTCGATCGTGCCGCTGATGACTTCGGGGAGCAACGGCTGAAAAACCATGTAGTTTTCCAGGCTGACGAGCGAAATCTCGTACTGCTCGCGCTCGCCCCAGAACAAGCCTTTCTCGAGGTACATCGCCGTGTACACGCCGGCAAAGCCGCCACCCAGGATCAGTATTCGTTTCTTGTCGCGACTCATGAGGCACTCGACTCGGAAGATGTGACTGCGACGCCCGATGTGAGCGGACGTCACTGTCAAACCGCCAGTTCGGAATGTCAAGCGGGCGCGCGAAGCCGCTCACTGCGACGCTCACCGAAACGCACACTTGCGTCTCCGAATTCGGCGGGCTACACAAAACAAACATTTGTGGTGTTTCTTTTGCCGATTTGAACCGAGCTCGATCATGCGACTCTCGCTGCAAACCGATTACGCCTTGCGAACGTTGATGTATCTGGCGTCGGATGCGGATCGCACGACGATCGCCGAGGTCGCGGGATTCTTTCGGATTCCGGCTCCAAACGTGGCCAAAGTTGTGAACCAGTTGGCTCGGCTGGGCTATGTGCGGAGTGTGCGTGGCATTGGCGGCGGCATCGAATTAGCCGTCGCCGCCGAGGAGATTACGATCGGAGAGATCGTGGAAGCGTTCGAGGGATCGCTGCACCTGTTGGAGTGCGTCGGAACCGACAACGTCTGTGTCATTCAGGATTATTGCAGGTTGCGCAACGTGCTCGCGCGGGCCGAGCAGGTGCAGGTGGATTACCTCAAAGGCGTCCGATTATGTGACGTCCTGCCGGTCAAAATCCCCGGTGCGAAGCGCAACGTCACTCGTAGTTCGTCCCGCAAAGAAAAAGAAAGGGTCTCGAAATGAAATTGCACAGCGCTCGTGGAGTCGTTTTGAGTGTCGGTCTGCTGTTGCTGGGAGTCTCGTTGTTGTACGGACAAGGAGGCAATGGGGTCTTTGGAAAGACAAATGATGCACTGGTGCGGACTCGCAAGCAAACGAAGATGCTCGACGATCTCTACAAGACGGCGATCGTGCTGATCACCGAGCACTATGTGAAGGGGGATGAGCCGGCCGCCGCAGTGGCCGGCAAACTGTTGTGGAAAGAGATGAAGGCCAAGGGGCATCACGAAGTGCGGCTCGTCGATGCGACCGGCGATCCCATCGAGGCGGTCAATGCTCCGGCCGATGACTTCGAGAAAGCCGCGATCAAAGAGATCCTCGGCGGTAAGGCCTCGGTCGACAAAGTCGTCGAGAAGGACGGCAAGCGTTTCCTCCGCACGGCGACGATCGTCCCGGTGGTCATGGAGAAGTGCAAATCGTGCCACCCGCACTACAAAGACGTGCCCAAAGGCAAAGCGATCGGAGCGATCGCCTACACGGTACCGATCGAGTGAGTTCGCCCATTGGGCAAAGCGGCACCGAGTCTGTCCTTCTCCCTTTGGGAGAAGGTGGCCGAAGGGAACGTGTTTACCAAGCTCGTTGATGTGCGCGTAGTTTGGTGGTTGTCACGCGGGGATGGGGAGGGCGCGCGGGACGGGTGAGAGCCAGATCGTTTTGGCGAGCGTCAGAAAGGGGTGGCCCCGTTGGCGACAAGTG
>SYJG01000379.1 GCA_005798445.1 Planctomyces sp. | reverse complement strand
TGCGGAATGAACTTGATCGAGTCGACCGCCGCGAGCTCGCCGTTGATGTAGAGCATGAACCAGTTGTCGGCGTAGATGTTGGCTTTGACGGAGTCGCTCATCTGCGGCTTCTTGAGCTTCGCCTGTTGGGCGAATGACGACGTGACCGAAACGAGCCAGCCCAAGCTCAAAACGCCGACGGTCACAAAAACGAACTTTCGACTCATATCAGCAATCCTCCCACGGTAATCCAGCGTCCGGCGAGTAGCAGGCAGATGAGGCAGACGTGCCAACTGGCTTTGCGTGCGGCCGGACGGTGACGAAGCATAAACAGCAAGCCCACGCAGACACTCGTGGCTGCGATCTTGAAACCGACAAGCAAGAGGGGGTTCTCGGTGAGGTCGCTTCCCAGCGGATGCAATTCACGCATCTGGCCACCTTGCGACGCGAGGATTGTCCAGACGAGGTCCAACGCAGAGAACGCGACGATGTAGGCCAACGTCGTTTTCACCGCGCGGTCGTCGTCGCCCGAAACTTCGCTTGGCGAAGACACGAGCAATTGCGAATGGCGGCTCAGCAAGTGGCCCGCCGCCAGTGCGACACAAACCATCGCGGCCACCGTCAACGGGTACGCAGCCTGGTCCACAAGCCACTTTGCTCGTCGAGTCGCTGCGTAGTCTCGTACGTTGTTTTCCATCAAGAGAAGTGCCGGCTCGGCGCGCTTCGCGAATTCACCTGTTGGAACGAACGTCGTTAGCAAGTGCGACCATTTCGCTCGTTGCTCGTCGTCCAAAGTGATTTGGCGGGACGGCTTGCCCATGCCAGTGAGGAATTCGGCTGGAATCGGACGCCTCAGCAATTGCGAAAGAGGCTCAAAGCTTGCCGAGTGGAAGAGAATGGGATCGACCTCATCAAACGCCAGAACCAAGTCATCGTTCGTCAGCGTGTTCACCAAGTTGTCAAACCGTTGCGCAGCCAATTGTGGCTTGGCATTGGCGTCGAATCTCTCAACGAGAGTGCCGTTGATCTCGATACCCAATGCCGTCAACAAGACGGTATATGGCGGCGAGACGAACGTCCCATTCCGCAGCAGAAAACCGGCGTCGGTTGTCACCGTGCTGCCGATTTCTGTCGTCGGCTCATCGTCAGCAAATGCAGCAGCCGAATCAGTGTCGTCCGTGCGAGTCGCAGCAGCCTGTTTGTTTTTCTTCTTGCTCCCTGAACCATTGCCTTTGTTGGGATTATTTCCTCCTGCGTTCCCGCCTTGACCGCCGCGCGGGCGATCGGCTTTCGGGTCGTAGCTTGGGTTCGGGCCGGTCGGTTTGAGGGCTCCGGTTTCGGCTTGCCATGCGCGGAGCGTTGTCAACATCGCGGCAGCTTTGTCAGGCATCGACTTTGCCAGATTGCGTTCTTCGCCGGGGTCGGACTTGAGGTTGTAGAGTTCGTGGTAGCCCCCTTCCTCGAAGTACTCGATGAGCTTGAAGTCCCCTTCACGCAGGGCACTCGCGGGTGTTGATTTGCCGACATAACAGGGGAAGTGCCAAAAGAGACGGTCGCGTTTCAAGGTCGGCTCGCCCTTCAAGAGCGGGACGACACTCACACCGTCTTGCACTTGCCCGCTCGGAGCCGGCAAGCCCGCGAGTTCCAGCAACGTCGGGTAGAGATCAATGCTCGCGACCGGCACGTCAGTTTTACTGCCGGGCTTCTTGATCCCCGGCCCTGTGATGGCAAGCGGTACTCGAATGCCCCCTTCTAAAAGCTGACCTTTGCCGCCATTGAGCGGGGCGGTGTAACGATCCGTGCCTCCATTGTCCGAGGTGAAGACGACATAGGTGTTGTCTGTCAGCTTCAGCTTCGCGAGCGACTCGACGATGCGCCCGACGTTGTGATCAACGGCTTCGACGGTCGCCGAGTGCCGCGGGTCATCGCGTTTGTCTTTGCTGGAAGCGAGTTTCTTCTCGTACTTCTTCAGCAAGTCCGGCTTCGGATTGTACGGCGCATGGACCGCGTGATCGGCGAGGTACACAAAGAACGGTCGCTCGCGGTTCTCATTGACGAACGAGAGCACCTCATCGGTCAGCCGATCGCTGAGATAGTTGCCGTCGTCATCGAAATACTCGTCCTTGCCGAACTTGATGGTCTCGGGGAAGACGACCTTCTGAAAACCTTGCCCGCCCGGAGTCACCGGACCCGTGCGGCCTCGACCGAGATTCCACATGCCAAAGAACGCGGTTGCGTAGTGGGATAGGCTTCCAGCCCGTCTTACATCGTCAGTTCGCGAACCAGTCTTTGCGGATTGGGAACCGACAGGCTGGAAGCCTATCCCACGAAGCGCCTCAGGAATCGTCACGATGTTCGTATCAAGCTCCGACTTGCTCTTCGCAGCCGTGAGCTTGTGCCATGCCGAGCCGACCGGCTGTCGCGGATCAACGACGGTGTAGATGCCGTGCCTCGGTGTGTATTGCCCGGACAACAAGCAAGCTCGTGTCGGCGCACAGTTGGGGGCACTCGCATAAGCCTGAGTGAAGATCACGCCGCGTCGCGCCAAGGCGTCGATGTGCGGAGTCTCAACGAACGAGTTCCCCATAAACCCGACATCGCGCCAACCCATATCGTCCATCAAGATCACGACAAAATTCGGCGGTCGCACAGCATCGGCAGCCAGCGTTGTCGCGCTAACGATTTGCCCAATGACCAACATCACCAGTGGAATGAAACGGCGAAATCTCAGCACGGTGTTACTCCTCTTCCACGGTTCGATCCGCATCGTGATGTGACTGGTGATCGAAGAAGTTGTTGCCCAGCGGTTGCTCTTCAACGAGCGTCATTCGCAGCGTCAGTCGCTCCGGGCCGTAGGGCATCTCGACAAATCGCATTTGCCGAATGAGGCCGCTGCGCATCGAGTAAGTGACCTCAACTCGCTTCGGTCCCCGGACACCGCGTTTCTTGACGGCGACGATCAGTCGGCTCGGTTCGTCATCAGCGCCCGCGTCGTCCGCGCTTTCGACGGGCAGCAGTTGCACGTCAAAGGCGTCTCGCAAACGTTCCAGCCCCTCGTGAATGTTGCTCAGCGGCAGGGAGTGCTCGTGCCCCGGCAGGTCGCGGTTGAAGCGAGTCAGATCGGAACTGAATCGCACCGGCCCATCTGGCCGCACGGCCCAACTTGTCCGACCGTTGCTGCCTGTGACGAACGGTCGGCCATCGGCGGTCTTTCGCACGAGCACGAATTGACCGTCGCCGCGAATATGCAGCACGGCCCCCTCCATCGGCGGCTTCGGTGGCCGACTCAGTTCCGGAGACTCCGATCGCTCGCGTTGACGCTGAGGTGATGCCGATTCTTCAACAGTGATCTGAAAGATGCGATCCGACGGCAGAGCATTGGCCGCGATGATCCGATTCAGTTCGACGACGGCCGCCGATGCAGACGATTCACCGAAACCTTTCCAGAGGACGGCGACCAACAACATCGCAGCGACGATGGCGGCTGATGTTGCCAACGGGCGAATGCGACGCGAACTCCTCGTAGCCACTCTCGCCAGAGAGTGGGAATCGTCCGGCGAATCGCCCACGGTCTGGCGACCGTGGCGACCTGGCATTGCCGCGAGCGCGAGATGTTCGCTTCGCAGTCGATCGTGCAAGAGCGTCGCTTGTGCCAACTGCTGAGCGTTCTCCGGCGACGCCTTGAGCCAGCGATTCAGCAACTCGTGCTCATCGGAGGAGAGCGTCTCATCCAGATAACCGTCGATCAGTTGTTTTGGGTCATGAGTCATGTCGTTGTCCCTGCTGCTGCGGCCTTTCGCTCGATGCACTCGCGCAGTTGATCCCGAATCCGCTGCAACGCCTTGGCGACCGAGTTCGCCGTCATCCCCACCGCCTCCGCGATGGCGGCGGGTTTGAGGTCGTGCCGATAACGCAGGTCACAGAGTTCTCTCGCCCGTCCTTCCAGTCCGCGCAGGCAGTCCTGCAAGAAATCGAGCTTCGGAGACTCGTCGGCCGACACGGCCCCGAACGCGGATGCCAGACAGCCAATGGTCTCGTCATCGAAGACAAGCCGGTCGCGTCGCACTCGCCGGAGATACAGCCCGACTTGATTCCGCGCGATCCCCAGCGCCCAGCCGACGAACGATTGCGACGAGTCGTACCGATCGAACGATTCGATGACCGCCACTGCAATCTCTTGCAGCACGTCATCACGCGCCGAGAAATCCCGCACGACCGACGTGACAAACGCCGAAACCACCGGCTGAGCCAGCGTCCAAAGTCGAGCCGCTTGTCGCGTGTTGTCGTCCATCGCTCGTCGTCCGAAATGAGGTCTCAAGGCTGACTTATCCGGTGAGCGAAGATTATGACCAAAATCGGCGAGACAAGGGCGATGCCGAGCCAATGAAGGTCACTTCCCGCCTTTCCCTTTGCCCTTCTGACTGCTGCCTTTGCCGCTCTGCTGCTGCTGCGCCTGCGACTGATTCTGGAGTTGGTTTTGAAT
>SYJG01000378.1 GCA_005798445.1 Planctomyces sp. | reverse complement strand
GGCAACTCCCCCTTGGCGAACGCTCGCAGGTGACGGTCCACCTCCGCTTTGAACTCGGCCTCATTCGCGAAACCGTGATACAGCACCTGCCGCGACTCTTCGAGCGACTTGCGGAAGTCGAGCAACTTCTGAAGCTGCGGGCCAGAATCGGTGCAACGCTTGCGCGTCGCAGCGGTCAGTCTCCCGATTGAGTGCCTCCAGAGTCTCCGCTACCGCAACGCAGCCAGGGAGGTCGGGAACGGTCGCTCCGTAGCTGGTCGGTCTTTTTTCGACCATGACGGCAAATGTCTTGGGGGGGGCTTCACTTCCAACTGGCTGGCTTCAAAATGCTGTTCAATTCGATTCGGCTGGAGATTCAGTTCACAAGAGCGGTCGAATGGGTTGGCCTCGATAGACGTGGTAGGGGCGGCTGGTGGTGTCGTGGAACTCGCGATCCGGGCCGATGCCCAGGCAATGGAAGATCGTCGCGGCCAAGTCTTCCGGCGTGTATGCCTCGGTTTCGGGAAGGCCGCCGTGTGAGTCCGTGCGTCCGATGATGCGGCCGGGTTGAATGCCTCCGCCCGCGAAGAAGCAGGGAAACACATCGCCCCAGTGATGACGGCCGGGGGTGAACACCTCGCCGAACACACTCTTTCCGTTGGGAGTGATCGGCGAGATGCGCGGCGTGCGGCCCATCTCGCCGCACATCACGATGAGCGTTTCGTCCAACAAACCTCGCGCGGCCAAGTCGTCGAGGAAGCCGCTC
Organism: Planctomyces sp.; assembly: GCA_005798445.1. Classification (GTDB taxonomy): domain Bacteria; phylum Planctomycetota; class Planctomycetia; order Planctomycetales; family Planctomycetaceae; genus SXKJ01. The sequence continues at coordinate 2,508 of SYJG01000378.1, read as the reverse complement.
AGACAAAGGTCGAGCGACGGCAGCAGCTTCCCCTTCAAATCGCGGAAGGCGTTTTGGTGAGTGTCCCAACCACGGAGGTTGACCTGCACCATCCGCACTCCCGCCTCCACCAATCGGCGAGCGACCAAGAGACCTTGCCCCCACTCTTGGCGACCGTACAAGTCGCGCGTGCGATCGGATTCCTGAGTCAGGTCGAAGGGATTCTGCTTGCCGGGTCGCGACGCGAGAACAAACCGCATCGCCTGCTGACGATGAGCGTCCCAGGCGGCCAGCGTGCCGAGTTGCTCATCGCGATCAAGTCCTCGCCGCATGTCGTCCAGTTGCCGGAGCAGTGCGGCTCGGTCTTCCAATTGCGAAAGCGACGTCCCCGCCGTCCGTCCGAAATCGGGCAGGTGGAAGTCTGCGTTGCGGCAACTCGAATTGTCCCACCACGCTTTCGGAGCACCGGGCAAACGATCGGGAGCAAAGTTCGGATCAGCATGTCGAAAGCAATTGGGGCACGCGCCCCCTTCCGCACCACACTTCGGAGCGAGATCGACACCAAAGCGATCAAACTGTGGGCCGAGGATTCCCGGTTCGCGACCGGGATACTTCATCAAGTTGGTTCGCGGCAGCTCGATGACGGCGGGCAAGCCAACGCTTGCGGCCGTCGGCGCGGCGTAGGCCAGCATCGAACCCATCGAGGGCCAACTGATCCGTCCCGCTCGCGCCTGTGCGATCGAAGCGTTCGTGTCGCCGACGGGAAGTTCGGTCGTCCCGGTGTGAATCAAGTACGAGCAACTGTTGTGCTCGTTGCGAAACTGCCGCTCGGCCACATGGTGCATGGTCCGGACGACCGAAAACATCGGGCTCCGCGCCGCGAGCTTCGGGAGGTACTCGCAAAAGACCTCGCCGGCCACATGCGTTTGCGTGATGCCGTACTCGCCGCGGATGGTGTCCGGCGCTTCCGGTTTTGGACTCCACGTCTCGTAGGGTGATGGACCACCGGATTGAAAAATGAACACGACCGACTTCGCCGTCCCCGGACGAGCGTTCGCGGCGGCGGCTTCGGCTTCCAGTCGCGATAGATCGCCAAGCCCCATGCCGATGAGACTTAGACCGCCGACCTGCAACAAGTCTCGTCGTCCGATCTGCGGATGATCCTCATGGCAGCAGCCACTCCGACGCACTGTCTTTTGATTTGTCATTCGTGGCCTCTGATACGCTTTCCGAAAATTAGCCGCGCGGCGCTAGCCCCGGTTCATGCCGTGCAACCGGGGGTAGCGCCGTGCGGCTGATTTCTGTGACACGGATGAGCGGTTGCGACCCTATTTCTGCTAACTCACCGCACCGGTGAAGAGCGGTGCGATCGGTTCCCCTTCGCTGGCGTGACTGGGGCGGTTGACTCGGTCTTTGATGATGCTGCGCGGGTCGATGCCGAGCGACGAGAAGATCGTCGCTCCGAGATCGGACGGGTAGTACGGGTTCGAGGCAGGATAGGCGGCGATGTTGTCGGAGCTGCCGATGACTTGGCCGCCGCGCACGCCGGCTCCGGCGAAGAGAGCGAAGAAGACTCCACCCCAATGGTCGCGGCCATCGGGGACGTAGCTCGGCGTGCCGACGTTGCCGCCGAGCTTCGGAGTGCGGCCGAACTCGCCGACCATGACGACCAGAGTTGTCTCCAGCAGGCCGGAGGAACTCAGATCGTCCAGCAATGCGGAGACACCTTGATCCAGCGGCGGCAACAGGCGGTCTTTGAGCTGCGTGAAGTTGCTGTTGTGCGTGTCCCAGTTATTCATCGTCCCCATGTTGGCCTGCACGATCGGAACTCCGGCTTGCACGAGCCGCCGCGACAACAGCAACGATTGGCCGAACAGATGCCGACCGTAATTCTCACGCACGGCGGCCGGTTCCTGGTCGATGGCGAAGGCGCGGCCGATCGCGCTCGCGGTCAGGATCGACATCGCCTGGTCTTGATAGTTGCTGAACTCGGCGGCCGAGCGAGCGAGATCGAAGCTGGCGGACTGCGCGTTGAACTGAGCGAGCAACTCGCGTCGATGACCGAGCGCATCGACCGTCATCCCGACCGGCAGGCTGAGGTTCTCGACGCGGAACTTCGGGTCGTTGGGATCTTGCTTCACATGCCACGGGTCGTACTTCGCTCCGAGGAATCCAGCATCCTGACCGGAGAAGCCGTAGCCGTTGTTCAAGTACGTCGGCAGCATCACGCCATTGGGAATTCCGTCGCGTCGCGGTCGCAGGTAGTCGAGTGTCGAGGCGTAACAGGGCCAATCGTTTCGCGACGCCATGTGCGTCGAACCGATCGGCATCTTGTCGATACCGGTCAGCAGCATGTGTGTCGCGTGCTCGTGGCTCGGCAAGCCGTGAGTCATCGAGCGAATCACCGCGAACTTGTCGGATCGCACGGCCAGCTTCGGCAAGTGCTCGCAGACATCCATCCCCGGCGTGCGTGTGGCGATCGGCTGAAACGTGCCGCGCACTTCCGCAGGAGCCTCCGGCTTCAAATCC
>SYJG01000377.1 GCA_005798445.1 Planctomyces sp. | reverse complement strand
GGCTTGAACAACCAAGCCAAACTGGTGTCGAGAAAATCCCACGGCTTCCGCACCTCGCGAGTCGCCGAACTCGCACTCCTCCACCAACTTGGAAACCTCCCTGAAAAACAAATCACTCACAGATTCTGCTGAGGAACCTTAAATAATTCGTCATTCCAAGTCGAAATTGGCGGCACGACCCCTGGAAACACCAACAACGACCACGATCAACTCGATGTGACTGGGACCGTGACCATCGGCACGAATGTAACCCTCAGTTTGTCCTCGTGGCTTGGATTCGTACCAACCATCGGCAACACGTTTGAGATCGTCAAAAATGACCTTGGTGATGCCATCAGCGGCACGTTCACGGGGCTTGCTCAAGGAACACGGATCGTCGGCTTTCTTGGCTCAGCGATTGATGCCACGATCAGCTACACCGGCGGCGACGGCAACGATGTCGTCCTGACTGCGGTTGCGGCGCTGGTCACGTCATTCGGCCCCGTCGATGTCGCGTTCAATTCGTTGACGGGTACGCTCGACATTGTCGATCCGGCCTCTGGGGGAATGGCGGTGACTGTGCAAGCGGGAGTTAGCTACGTCGAAGTTGCCGTAGGCAAGTTCCGCACACGACTTATTGGCGTGTCGCCAAGTCACATCCGAACGATCACCTTTGACGGTGGTGACGGGATCGATCAACTGTCAGTGATCGGCCTGTCGTCCAGCGTCGAGATCGAGCTGACCGAGGTTGAGAAACTTCTGCTCAACACCAAGACCGCGACGGTGACTGGCGATGGTCCCTTGGCCTTTGGCAAGTCCACGGTTGCGGGTGCGTTGACTGTGACGCTGACCGCTGCCGGTGCCGTCACGCAGTTCGGTAAGGTGTCGGTCTCCGGTCTGACGACGATTGATACCTCCGCCGGAAACGGATCGATCCTCTTTTCCTCTTCGGGAAATACGTTCGGGACGTTGATCCTGGATGCTGGTACGGGTGCCATCAACATCAATGAAGCTGGTCCGACGACGTTTGGTGACACGACCGGCGCGAGCTTGACGGTCAAATCCACGGGGGGGATCGCGGACAACGGCACGCTGACCATTGGAGCCGGTGGAACGAACCTGACGGCGAGCGGCAATTCGATTACGTTCGATGAGGCCACCTCGACGTTCGGCGGTGTCTTGGCTGCCAAGGGCAAGAACATTTCGATCGACAACAACGTCGCCACGGACCTCGGCAACATCACCGCCACCGGAACATTGACGCTGACCTCAAACGGAGCCGTGGCTCATACGGCCGGCAATGTGAAAGTGACTGGCGCGGCCACGATCACCACGGACACACCGGCCAATGATGACATCACCATCACAGCGGGGACGAACAACTTTGGTTCTCTCTCGTTGAGCGGACGTGATATCAGCATCACCGAGAAGAGCGCGATGGACCTCGAAACGACGACGGCAATGCGCGATCTGACGGTGATCGCCAAGGGAGCCATTACCGACGCCGGGCAAATTACCGTGGGACGTGATGCGTCATTCACAACCACCGGGAAGAGCGACATCACCCTCGACGAATCGACGTCGTCCTACGGTGGAGTGGCCGGTGACAATCTGGCGTTGACTGGCCGGAACATTTCCGTGATCAACAGTGCTGCACTGACCGACCTCGATGTTGTGAGTGCCAAGGGCACATTCGCGCTGGAATCCACCGGTGCCGTCATCCAGAGCAATACTGCGACAGTGATTGGTCTCGCCACCGTGACCGCCGGCAACGGCACCGCCGATATTACTCTTGACGATGCCGCCAACACTTTTGGATCGCTTTCGATATTCGGCGATGATGTCGAGATCGTCGAAGTCGGTGCCATGAACCTCTTCACTTCAGAGATTGGCGGAGACCTCACTTTGGATGCGACCGGTGCTGCCGGCGCGGTCACCGATAGCGGCACGATTCAAGTCGGCGGTGATACTGACATCGATGCGACCCTGGCCATCACGTTGGATACGTCTGATTCGTTCTTTGTCGGAGGTATCACTCTGGACGGAACCGAAGTCGCCATCACGAACGTTGTCGCCACAGACTTCGACTCCGTCGTGGCTACGGGCAACTTCACGGTGATTTCGAATGGGGACGTGACCGATACCGGCACGGTGCTTGTGACCGGCCGCGTGACCGTGGCGACTCCCGGTGACATTCTCTTGGACAGCGCGAACACGGCGGCTTCGATCGCCCTCAGCGGCGGTGGCGGTGCGGTCGGTGAGGTCAGATTCTTGGACAGCGCGGGTGGTTTGGACATCGTTTCCGCCTCGTCCGTGGGTGATTTGTTCGTCACCACGACGGGCACTCTCACAGACAGCGGCACCGTGGCCGTCACCGGCGACACGACCGTCGAAGCCACTGGCGGCGCGATCATGCTGAATTCCGCCGCCTCGACTTACGCGGGAACAGTGACCGTCACCACGGGAACGAGCCTCACGCTGATCGATAGCGATGCCAACGGAGTGACTCTGCCCAGCGTGACCCTCACCGGCGCGGCCGGTGCCGTGAGCCTGACTGCAAACGGCGACATCACGGTGACCACAATCGCCGGACTCGGTGATTCACTGGCCATGAATGGTGGTTCGACCGGAAGTCTATCTCTGACATCAACGACCGTGGCCAGTAACCTCAGCCCGGTGACGTTGACTGGCGTGAATGCGACTCTGGTACTCATGGGTGCGGAGCGCACGATCGGTTTGGGAAATGATTCGCTGAGTGGTACGTTCAGCCTGACGGGGACCGCTGTCGGCGTCGTTTCGCAAGTTGCGAGCACGATGCTGACCGTCGCCGGACAGGTGACGATCGACACCACTGCGGCCACAGACGACAACATCACGCTGAGCAACATCGGTAATACGTTTGGAACTCTCGTGTTGACGGGTGTTGATTTGAGCGTCCGCGAAGCGGCGGCGACCAATTTTGGTGCCACCACCGCGAGCGGAACTTTGACGGTGATTTCGAGTGGAGCCGTGACCGACAGCGATACCCTGCTGATTGATGGTACGACCTCAGTGACGGCCACTGGCCAAGACATCGCGCTGGATTCAGCGTTGAACAGCTTTGACGGAGCACTGACTCTGACCGGAGCCAACGTCACGATTCAAGACGATACAACGACAGTGCTCGCGGCACTCACCGCCACTGATACGTTCTCGTTGACCACGGCGACCGCCGTGACTCAAACGGGCAATGTGATCGTGGGTGGTTTGGCCACGATCACAACCGGAACGACCATCGACCTCGACATAGCGGCCAATACGATCAACTTCGGTTCGCTGGCGTTGAGCGGCACGGCGATCGACATTCAAGAAGACAGCGCGACGAACTTCGCGTCGGTCAGCGCGACTACGCTCGACGTGGTGTCGGCCGGTGCGATCACAGACAGCGGACCGTTGACGGTGGGAGATTCGACCTTCAAGGCCGGTACGACGGGCCTCGAAAACATCACCCTCGACGATGCCTCATCAACCTTCGGCAACCTCACGTTAGACGGCGGCACTGTGACGTTGGTCGAAAACGCTGCTACGGTTCTGACCAATGGAGCAACCTCGATTACCGGAGGTGCCGCCACCAACCAGGCCGACGGAAGCATGACGATCACTTCGGCAGGCAACGTCGACCACCTCGTGGGAACTTTGACGGTCCTTGGCCAATTGAGCATCAACTCCGATAGCGGCACGGGAGCCGTCACTTTGGCGGGCGGTACGGACAACTTCGATTCACTGTCGATCACCGCCGGCTCAGCGATCGTCGATGAAGATTCGGCGACGACTCTGGCCACGACGACGGTCACCGGAGTCTTCACCCTGACCACGGCGGGCGATGTCGACGACAGCGGTGTGCTGACCCTTGGTGGAACCACCACGATCACTGCCACGGGTGGCGATCTCACGCTGGATGAGGTCGGCTCCACTTTCCGCGTGATTGACCTGTCCGGCGGAGACGTGACGATCCAGGCCTACTCGGGCCTGTCCATTCTTGATGCCGACGCCACAGCCGGCGATCTCATCGTCATCGCTAGTGGCGGTATCACTGATGGCGGAGCCGCTCGGTCCATCAATGCCACCAGCGACATCTTCATTCAAGCGGGTTTGGACACGGCCGATCCGACTCGCGAACTCGACCCGACCGATCCGGTCGATTTCGATTTGCTCAACGCCATCGACCTGGCATTCTCTGATCCGACCTTCGGTGCGACAGAAACCTACGTCGGCTCGATCGTCAACGTCCTGTAGCCGTTGGTGTCCACTCGATTCACCTCGCCCATTCGATGTTCGTTCCGACGGAATGATTTTGAATATGCTCGAACGAGCCTTCGCCTTCGGTTCCGTAGACCGGCAAATTCCGATCCGTATGAGATTGGCTTAAGCGGCGGCGCGCGGTTGATCCAATTGTTGCATGGATTGCCAGCAGTCCAAGGGCATGTTCATGGCCAGTTTGAGAGCACCAACGGCTCCTGCGAAGACGGAGTCATAGACACGAGTGACTTTGCCTCCACCGAGGTCTTTCAAGCCTTCTTCGATTAAGCGGTCGAGACCGCGAAGTTGGCTACCTCCGCCTCCCAACAGAATGTTGTTGAGCATGCGGCGCTGGATTTCCGGGTCGAGCTTCCCGATGAGATCTAACAGTCCGTTCACGATCGGTTGGACGATCGTCTTGCAGGCGTCTTTGAGCGGTTGCGTGACATCGTATTGTTTGGGGCGGGCGTTCTCCGTCAACGTGACGACCGCCTTCTCATTGACTTCATGGACAAACCCGTACTTCTCCTTGATCTCACGAGCCATGTTGACCGTGATTTGAATTTCTGGGCGTGCAACTTTCAGGAGACGGAGAAATTCTGAATCGACCATGTCACCTCCCATTGGGAGAGTGATCTGATCCTCTTCCGCGGGGTATGTGCCGAACATCGGACAGATGTCGATGGTGCCAGCGCCAATGTCCACGACCAGCGTGTCGCTCAGCTTTTTCATGCCGTAGGCAATGGTGAATGGTTCGGAGACGATGACAACGGCGTCGAAGGCATCTTTCGCCGCTTCAAGCAGCACTTGTTTGTTCTTGATTGTGGCTCGCGACGGCGCACCGATGACGCCATACACCGGCAATCCGGGTGTCGGACGCATCAGCGACACTGCGTGCTCCAGAACGAGCTTGGCCGCACTTTTTTGCTTCTTGTCGATGGCGTCGGTTGCTCCACGTTCATTCCGATCGACGTATTTCAAGGCTCCCTTTTCGAACGGGCGGACGACGTCGAGAGCGGTGCGATACTCCTGAATGTCCTTGCCAAACACCGCATCGCGTCCCAGCATCGTGCGGGCGATGTGATCCTTGGGCCATCCCACGGCGGTCGGGATCACATCCCGTTGGCCATTCGAACTGGCGATGGAGGTTTTGAACGTGCCGAAATCCACGCCAACGTAGCAGATACCATTCTGGTCCATGAAAATATCTCCTTAAAGGAATTGGGTATTTGTTTGAGTGAAGCGACTTTGCCAGTCGTCGGACTCTGCGAGTATCGAATCTGCCACGAGTGGAACCGTTGATTTCTGTTACGGAGTCGAATGCTCCCACTGAGCACGCTGGGGTCGATTAGGCAGCGTCACCTGACGCTTTGAGTTGTTCACGGAGTTCGAGGTTGTCTTCAAAGACCTTTTGCATCATCGCCTCTTCCTGCTGTTGTTCTCGCTCGGCGTCCTCTTGCATTTTCATGGCGTAGATCGGAGCGATTCGCAGCGCAGGCGGAGCCGAGCGATCGGCGGGTTCGGCTACATGACCGGTGTTCGACATTTCAACTTTGAAGACAATTGTTGGGTTTGGCCCAAACTTCTTGAGAAGAAAGAGCAACACACCGACCAGCACCACCACCGCTCCGAACAAAGCGGACAAGACAACGGTGCTGAAGTTGACAAGTGTCTGTTCAGAGCTTGACGCGGATTGACTGGCTCTTGAACCAGCGGACGCGGCCACCGTGCTGTCGCGACCTTGCCCGTCGGGCACGACGGGAGGGACGTTTGAAGTGGCGTGCAGGACAATGTATTCGCGGCCTCCATTGGCGTTGACGTGTTCCGCGTCGGTTCGCCTTTCGGCGACAGTCGAAGGATTGGGTTCCTCGTGAACGGAACCTGGGAATTGCGACAAACGGGTAGCCGATCGATGTTTCTGCCGTGAGCTCCAGTCATCGTGTGACACGTCCGCAGTGTGACCGTTTGAGTTTTGCCTCTGGCTTGTTCGCTGGCGAGGGGCGTGAGTTGGCCCAGTCGGTGTTTCGTCCTCGAGTGCAGGTTCGGCAAGCTCCGAAATCGTGGGGATGTCCGTGAGCGACCGGTTGGAATGTTGTGCCTCTTCGTTGCCGGTCAAAACGTCGATTTCGCGAATTAGGTTTTGCGACGACTTCTCGCCCAGTTCCCGGTTCATGGGGAGTTCGGCCGCTGGTTTGATCAGTCCGCGAGCCTTGTGAGCTTGGCCTTGAGTCACCGCGTTCCTGGCGTCTTGCAGCAACTGTTTCGATTCCGCTTTTTGCCGATTCTTCACCGAAAAATCGAGGACTTGCGGTTGCACCGCGCGGTTTCCGTTGGCCGTTCGCTCGGTGGCGGATTGGGCCAAGATTGGCGACGCAGTCAGCGCGAGCATGACTCCAATCACCGTCGAACTCACCATGAGGATCGGCGGCCCTGATGAGGCATTTCGCAACACGATTTGTAATTTGGAAGCACCCATGACGTCTGTCGCCAAATTAAGAGAAGATGGTTGTGCTTCGCGAGAAGCGGAATTGTTGACAGTCATTTCGATGGACTTGCGGCGTTCATTTCGCTTCGCCGACCCAGACAGGTTGATTTGCCGACATCTTGGAAGACTTGGCGGAAGACACTCCGGCTTCAGCAAGAGCAAACTTTTCGGGCGACCTCGCTGGCGTCGTATGAGCGATCCCCATCGACTTCGGTTTTGTGGGGTCCAGATCTGCGGCAATGCTGCGTGAACTCTCCAGGTCTTGGTGGATCGTTCCGAGTTGAGCGAGCGCTTCCGCAGCGGATTTCATGTCGGGATCCTGCGTCAACGCGCGGCTGTAGGCTTTGATCGCGAGATCCGTTTTTCCACTCTGTGTGGCGAGATATCCCAGGTTGGCCAACGCTTCCGATTCCGTCATGGTTTGTTGAAAGATCTTAAAGCTCTCACGTAGTTCGCCTTGATATCCCAGAGCCAGAGCCAAGTTGTTGTTGGTACGCTTGTTTTGAGGGTCGATCTTTCTCGCTTTGGTGAGTGTCTCGATCGCCTTTGGAGTGTCACCGCTTCGCAAGTATCCATAGCCGACGTCGTTCAAGATGTTGAGATCGGTCGGCTCAAGTTGGCTGGCATGATTCAGTTCTTGGAGACCCTCCACAGGCTGTCCTAATCGGAGGAGCACCACACCGAGACGATGATGGTATTTCGCGTGATTTGGCTCGGATTCGCACAGACTGCGATATACCCGTTCGGCCTTCACGAGATGTCCGTCAGCTTCACTGGCACGGGCCAATTCGAATTGGAGTGTGTGGTCGGTTGGCTTCAACGGATTGACGCGCTGAACAAGCTGCTTCGTGGACGAGCAGCCGACCAACAAACACAGGACAACGCCGCAACGTAAACTCAGGTGACGCATTTCGATGTCCTCTGGAATTCCATTCCGTGATGACAGATTCTTCCGTGGGCCGTGAAGTGATCTCGTCTGGCTAGAAGAATCCACCGCCGCCAAACCCGCCCCCTCCTCCGAATCCACCGCCGCCTCCGAATCCACCGCGACCGAGACGGTCTCCATCGCCCGATCCACCGAAGCCGCGGTTGTACGCCCCCTCGCCTTCGAAGGACTCGAAACCAGGAGTCGTCGCCGGGCCAATTTGAACTCGATTCGCAGCCTCAGCCACGTTACGCAGCGTCAACGCATTGACAATCACTTCGTGGCGACGCAAGTCGAGCTCCACGTCATTGTGAATTGGGAACTGATGCAGGGTCGTTTCGAGCCGAACACTTTGACTACTGGGTTCGATCACAATCGGATACGGAACTCGATCAATTCTCGCCGTAATTCGCATCAGGTGATTGATGCCTTGATCGTTGAGTGATTCGGAGTTGGCCACCCATTCATGTTCGTGAATCACAAAATCGGAGGCCTCCGCGTTCGATTCTTGGTCTTTCCAAACAGGATCGCACAATGTTCCCAGCGGATGGGGGGTAATATCTCCCATGTCGTGACAGTCGTGACAGTGGTGGCAGCCTGCAATGCAGACTGCCGTCGTCAGCGGCATTAACCAGTGTGCAGTAGACTGTTTCATGACGGGCTCCTGAAGACGCCTGAGTTTGCGGAGGCTGATTGGTTTGTCAGGGCACGGCGGGCATTGCCGTGTGGTGAGGGAGACTGCGAGTTACGGATTGCTGAAACCGTGCTCGCCTTGAAGATAGAAGCGTTCCGATCGCTCCATCGTTTCGTATTCGGTGTATCCCGCACGTTTCATTCGATTGTGATACAGCGGCCAGACCGTGCTGCGATGGTGGCAGTTGGGTAAGCCTTCGATATTGCCCTTACAGAAAAACTCGCGGTCGGTCGGTTCGGTGACTTCCATACCGGGCAGAAGCGTGGGGGATTGATACGGCTCCAAAGGGTGCACGAGTTCGGGTGACACCAGAATGATCAATTCGGATTCGTCACGGCTGATGGATCGGCTGTTCGTCAAGAGGTTCAGGATCGGGAGGTCGCCAATCCAGGGGATCCGCGACGAATCACCACGCTGTTCCTCTTGCAGTAGGCCGGCGATGGCAAACACTTGTCCCTCTCGCATATCCACCACCGTCGAGACGGATCGCGAATCGATACCGAACACACCTGCCACCGAATTGTTTTTGTTGAGCGTGCTAAACGTGGGCTGCACGTCCAAGCGGATGCGATCCTTGTCCAAGACTGTCGGCAGGAATGTGATCGACGTGCCAAAGGCCTTGAAAGACGTGGTGGCGGCCTGGGCACCGCCGACCCCGACGACTGTCGGGACAGCGAATTGACCGCCGGAGAGAAATGTTGCCGAGTGTCCACTGAGCGTCACGAGGTTTGGCTCTGCCAGGATTTTCGCCGATCCATTGGCCACCAACGCCTTCAATGCAAGATTGAAACTGCCATCATTGAACGTGCCTGACGCCACCAAGTTGGCACCGGAGGTCATGACCGACTTCAGCATGAATTCTTTGATGTCGAAGTCGAGGTTGACTCCCAAATCACGTTTCGCAGATCGCTTCAGTTCGGCGATGCGAACCTTCAGCATCACCTGCTTCTCTCCGGGAATCTTGAGCATATTGATCAGAGTTCTCCCAGTTGTGCCTGGTCCGGCATCCGGGAACGGGTCCGCTGCCGTACCGCCTGACACAACACCTCCAGACGTTCCGCCGATTCCGCTCGGCAAAAGGTCGGCGTTCTTTCGAATCAACGCCATAATCTGCACGGCCTCTTGCTCGTCGCGAGCCTGACCACGCACAAGGACTTTGTCCGCCACAGGAACCAGGAGCACGCGGCTGTTGGGAAACATCTCGTTGACCAGCGAACTCAAATCGGCGAAATCCTTCCGCCCTTGATCCTCGACGGCTTCGTCCCGCGTGACCTTGACCAGCAGGCTAAGAAGTTGCGCATTTTCCTCAGTGCCCAACCATAAGGTCATGGTCGTCGTGCCGATTTCTTTGCCGATGATCTCGGCCTCTTTCGTTCCAAAGCCGACGAACTCGAGAATCGTCGGATCGGCAATCGCCACTCGGAACACATCCTGCTTCATTCGCAGAATCTTGGAGCGGCGTTTGACGACGCTCAATTCCAAATCGGCAGTCACGACTTCTTCAACGAGTCGGGTGACTTTTTCCCGCTGGAGAGAGTTGTCGACTTCCTGAGCCGAAGAACTCGGCCCTTGAAGCAGCATGGCCACACAGAGCCCAATTGGTCCACAAGCGAAACGGCTCAGTGATTGTGACATTAGCTTTTTCATTTCACACCAACTGGGGTTAAAGGACGCCCAAGCAGCGACAAAAGGCCTGAGATCCAGAATCTGCACGCCCGATAGGCCGCTCTCCGTGGCGCTACCGGTCGTAAGGCCGTTCTTCCCTTACAATCGACACGCCCCGAATGACCGCTAAAGTCGATTTGGGAAACTGAGCGGATCGGAAACTCTTGGCATTCCAGTCAGGAAAACTGGGAAGGATTTACTGGCCGTTTGGAGCGGCTCCCCCGAATTCCTCGCGCAGGATTCGCCGGATCGGGGCGCTCGAACATACCGAAAATACCGCTACGACCTATCGCGTTGCGGCAGCCGGAGGCTCGGCTGACAACAGCCGCTTCAGAATCTCGGGTTGATCCGCCGCCAAATCGTGTTGTTCGGCGGGGTCCGTGTTGAGGCCAAACAACTCATGCCTGGAGTCTGTCAATTGCAGAGCTTTCCAGTGGCCGTCGCGTACGGCCAGTCCGTTGCCGGCAAACGCCGAACGCCAGGCGAATCGCCGTTCGGCCATCGGCAACTTCTGACGCCACAGGCTGGTCAGTGTGACTCCGTCAATGCGCACGACCGGCCGAGTGACCCATGCCAACGCGGAAAATGTCGGCAGGACGTCCCAGACTCCGATCACCGCGTCCGACACGAAACTGGTTGGCATTTCACGCGGCCAACGGAGGAGGCAGGGCACACGCAAGTTCCCTTCGCTCAGCCCGTGGTCAGAGAAACGAAACTCTCCCACGCTGCGCGTTTCTTTCACCACGTCCGATAGCGCTGGGTGCGGCCCCGCATCAGCCGTGAAACACACGCAGGTGTGACTCGTGAGGCCAAGCTCGTGAAGAGTGTCGAGCACTCCGCCGGCCAGTGCATCGGCGTACCGGACTCTGTGTTCGTAGTCGGCTCGCGACACCGCGCGCAAATCGGGATCTGCGAACAGATTCAATGCCACATGCAAAAAGAATTGATTCCCTCGGTGACGGCGATCTCGCAAAAACGACCGAACCTCGCTGAGCAGGAACTCGGCCTTCCGCACCTTTCGTCCGCCGTTCAAGTTGTCTTCGAGTGTGATCCGTCGGCCATTGAGTTCTGCCCAATCGGGATATTCATTCGTCGGCGAGTTCCAACCACTCCAATCTTCGTAGCCTTGCGATCTCAACGAACTGTCGACCGACCAGTCCCCCATCATCGCCGTGTTGTAACCCGCGTTCCACAACACGCGTGGCAACGCAGTCGCCATTTGGCTGGAGTGATTGGACACCGCCAGGCGTCCGGTCAACAGACACTGTCGCCCCGCTGACGAGTCGCCACTTCCCGCGTAGAAATTTGTGAACCTCATGCCCGACGCAGCGAGTTCGTCCAGTCGCGGTGTTTGCCAATGCGTCTGCCCGTAGCATCCCAAATCTCCGACACCCAACCGGTCCACGGTGATCAACACCAGGTTCGGCGATTGCTTCGCCGCGCCGATCCGAACTTGCCGATTCGCTTGCTGGATCGCCAATTGATTTCGCTGCTTCGCCTCCGAATACAACACGTCCGCTTCGGATAATTGCTCGGACAGTTGGCGAACGGCACCATCGGTTTCTTCCGCCGCCGGCGTCTGCTGGATTTGCTGCTTTAATCCTTCTAATAGCGGGGTGTGCAATGGCTCGTCAGTGCGTCTGATGGGGCCATTGCCGGGAATAATGAGCTCGTCTTCATCGTCGTGTTGAGCGACGTCCATCGGTGGAGGTAGTTCTGGAGGGACAATCTGTTCGCAGCCCACGCTGACCATCATCGCGAGGTACAGGCACCCCCAAATCATCTTCATCGCCTGCCGCCAGAACATTCGTTTTCCTTCACAGTCATGTTGTCCCGAAGAGTATTTCCGCCCCGAAGGGAAACAGCTTTCGGACGATTTAACCGGAAAACGTCTCACGATTCGTCTTCCACCGTCAGCTCATGACACTCTCGTAGTACCCAACGTCCCGAATTGGCTGAGCGCTCAAAACCACGATCCGCAGCCTCCACTCGGTGATCTCCGCCGTAAATCTCGAAAAGTCAAATGGCCGATCGTGTCGCTTTTTCTGTCAACGACCGTTAGCGCCAACCCAGAACGATGACAACAATTACTTGCAGCATGCTGGCGAAACGATCGTTGTTGAAGGGGACTTTCGCCGGCTGTCGATGCCAAGGGAGGTCACCGTGGAAACCGTGTGCCGTGGAATCGATTTCGCGGTTGACATGTTGGCCGCCAACCCCAGGAGATTGATCATGTCTGCGTGGAATTCCTTGGCTCTGACGTTGTGTCTGATGGGGGGACTGGCGAATCGCGCGAATGCCGACCACATTCCCCAATTGTGCTGCCCAAACCAGTCGAGTTGTAATCAGATCTGCCTCGGTGGTGAGGCGAGTTGTGATCAGGTTTGCTATGTGTGTCAGCCAGGTTGCGATGATTCGTGCGATCGGTGTTGCAAGGACTGCTGGCTCCGTCGGCATTTACGACTGCATTTTCTCGACAGCACATGTGACATGTACCCGCACTACGCGTATTGCCCGGAGAACCACGGCTCCTACTACTACAAGCCGTACAACTGGGAACACTACGCACAAGACACGTCGCGAATGCTCGGCTTGAGCTACGCCGTTCCGTATGCAGAGGATGGCTTCCGCGAACTGAAGCCGACCACCATCATCGCGCAGCCGACCGTGCCTCCTCGCCGTAGTAAGAACCCGTTGCCAGACTTGGAAGATCTGCTGCGAAAGTAGAAGTCGCTGAATTGGTTTGGTTTATGCGACGAGTCCGCTCGCAAACTCTTGGTGAGCGAGGCTTCCGATGACTCGACTTCCTGACCAGCCTGATGTTTCCCCATCGCGACGAGAGTTGATTTGGGCCGCCGGCCTATTGGCTCTCGTCGCGTTGTTGTGCTTTCAGGAGCTGACGCGGCATCCGACGCAATTACTGGTCGGTGCGCATCGGGGTGGTGAGAACGACCTGACCACCTATTTCCTGCGAGCACTGGAGTGGCCGCGTATCGCTTGGCAGCGAGACGGCCAGTTTCCTGGCTGGAATCCATATCTCTCACTGGGCGCTCCGACGATCGGCAACCCACAAGCGTTACTGTCGTATCCGCCGAACTGGTTGTGTTGGTGGTTCGGGGCTGTGCCGATGGCGAGCTGGTTGCTGGTCGCACATCACTGGTGGGCTGGATTGGGATGTTATTTGTTGGCTCGCCAGATGGGAGTGCGGCGAGCCAGCGCGATGCTGGCGGGCGTCGTCGGTATGGCTGCTCCGTACGCGATCGCGCATACGGCCGAAGGACATTACGCTCAAACCTGTATGATGGCATGGCTGCCGTGGACGTTGTGGGCCTTTGAGCGATTTTTGAGCACTCGCGGCGAACGCTGGCTTCCTGTCGCCGTGTGCTTGGCGCTGAGCTTTTTCGCCGGCCACGTCCAAGAAACTTATTACCTCGCGCTGTTGATGAGTGGCACCGTCGCGATGACCACCGTGACGACGCTCTGGTCGCGAAGCGGCCCTCACAACACTGACACACAGCGTGAAAGGCACATCGCCGGTCACCCGCTTCAGCCATTATTTCGTTGGTGCCTGGTGGGCGTGGCGACCGTGGGTCTGGTGGCGATCGACTTGATTCCCACGTTCATCAATTCTCGCCTGACAATCCGAGCGGGAGGCTTGCCGTTATCGACGTCCGGGGACGGCCTGAAGCCTCGACACCTCGCGCAACTTTGGAATTCGGCCGTGCTCGACGGCGAAACCGCCAGCGGCAGCAACGGCTTTTGGGAAACATTGCTGTACTTCGGCCTGGTACCCACGGTCCTGGCGGTGATCGCCGTCGTGCGTGGAG
Source organism: Planctomyces sp. (assembly GCA_005798445.1). Classification (GTDB taxonomy): domain Bacteria; phylum Planctomycetota; class Planctomycetia; order Planctomycetales; family Planctomycetaceae; genus SXKJ01. The sequence goes on along the minus strand of SYJG01000377.1, from coordinate 7,811 downwards.
GGCACCGTCTTGGCACCTGGCGGCTCGCGCTGTTGGTGCTGGTGACACTGCTCTTCGCTTTCGGTTCGATGAGCTCTTTCTTTCGAATGTGCCACGCTTGGCTGCCGGGCATTGCCTCGTTTCGGTCGCCGGCTCGAGTCCTGTACATCAGCTCGATGCTGGTCGCGGCGCTGGCCGCCGTTGGTTGGGACTCGTTTTGGCCGACGGATTGGGATGCGAGCAAATCGCGTCGCCGGCTGCGTCTGATCGCAACGGCGTTGATTCTGGGGACTGTCAGTTGGGAGCTGGGCTCGTATGCGACCCGAGTTCTCGCGACGACTTCAACCGCAACGCGTCAGGACACCGCCGTCTCGCAGTTTCTGCGTGACCAAGCAGGGAACGAGCGAGTCATTGCCCAAATTGGTGTCTACAGCGACAACGAAGCCGTCCGCGACGGTTTACAAAAACCGCAGGGCTACGAGCCGTTTCCCCTGTCACGTTTTGCGCTGGCCATCACCGCCCTGACGCCGCCAGGAGTCAAGGCCGATCTGTCCGGGTTTCAAAGTTTTCGCTTGCAAGATCTTCACAAGCCGATCGCCGACTTGCTGGGAATTCGTTACGCCGTGACTCACGCTCAGCAACCGGCACTCGCGGGCTGGCAGCGTGTCGCCACCGGAAAGATTCCGCCAGAGGTGATCGCAACCGGTACCGCGACTCCGGAGTTGCCATTCGCCATCTTCGAAAACGAGACCGTGTTGCCGCGTGCGTTTGTGATTGGAAATGTCACCGTTGGCGGCGAGTCTCCCACGAAGGCCGTCGTCCCGCTTCTTAAGGAAATCCAACTGCGAGACTCCGTGTTGTTGCTTCGCGATGTCTGGGGCAACGTCCCGCGAGCCACGTTTGCACCCGCCACGATCGCAAAGTACTCACCCAACGAAGTTGTCGTTCATGCCGCAGCCGACGGACACGGTTATCTCGTGTTGACCGATTTATTCCATCCCGGTTGGTCGGCCGTCGTTGATGGCCAATCGACAAACATCTTGCCTGCCAACGTCTCGTTCCGTGCTGTTCCGCTGACACCTGGCGAGCACCGCGTCACTTTCCGCTTCTCACCGCCGGGCTGGCGACTGGGAGCGATCGTGTCGGCCGTTTCCTGGTTGGGAGCGATCGCGCTCACCCTATTTCACCACCGACGTATTGTCCGCCATGGTCAGTTCGGTCAGCGAGAGAAGTTCGACGTAACTGATGTCGGCGGCCGTCCGGCCCCGGCGATCGGTGGTTTGAGTGGCGAGGCGACCGAGTTGGCGAAGGTCGTTTGAGCGACGCTGCTGCCACTCAGCGGGCAGTGGTTCCGGCTGATTTTCCTTCAAGAAGGAGTGCAATTCTTGACGCTGTCGCCAGGCGGCGGCCAGGTCGTACACGCTGGCGGTGCCTTGGGATTGAAACTGCGAGATCGAGTCGAACAGTTTTTTCGCGGACGCTTCGGCACGCTGAGCTTGTGTGTTGAACGATTCCGTGCCCGGCTTCGCGGCCAGGAGATCAACACGAGTCAGTTCAAACCGAAATGCGTCCCGGACGTCGTCACGACCGATGCCAATTCCGGCGAGGTTCCAGCGGTCGGTGGCTTGGATTGCCTGAACTAGGAAGTTGCGGTCGGCATCCAATGTCCGGTTTTCGCTGGCGAAGGCCAGTCCAGCGGCACGCCACAGTTGCATCGGCGTTGCATGGCCCACTCCCGCGTCGTCCAGTCGCTTGTCCCAATGCTGTCGCGCGAGGTCAATGATGGCGCGTTGGGCTGATGTGACCGTATTTGTTCGTCCCTCAAAAGCCGCGAGTCGTGATTGGGCTTGCGCCAAACTTAGCCGAGCCAACAGGACATCCGCTTCCCAACCTGCTGACGCGGGCTGTTGAAATCGTTCCAACTGGGTCGTGACCCCTTCCAGGTTGCGCACTTGAAGTCGATGCCACTCCAGTTGCGTCTCGCGATTTTTTTGCGAACTTGCCACTCGCAAGTTCAGGTTTGCCGCCAGCGAGAATTGATCGAGGTGATCGACGAGTGGTACCAGACCGCGATCGAACGAATCACGGCTTTGGGTGATCAGCCGTTGCGAAGCGTTTCGTAGACCGTTCAGAGATTGTTGCGAGATGACCGGACGCTGTGCCGTCGCAGGTTTCGATGCGGAGTCCTGAGCCACACCGGCTGGGCCGAACGTGACCAGCGATCCAAACCCAGTCAGCGCCGTGCAGCCTGTCATCAAAAATACACGGCGGGACAATCTCTCTTCAGAGTTCTGTTTCAGAGAAATGTTCGTGGCCAAGTTCTGTCTCCTGCACTGGGACGATTCCTACGTGAGAGGGGCATTGTTCCCACGAAGTCTCGTCCAGTGCGAGAGCAGTTTTCTCGGCGATCATCGAAGTGCTCTGGCCCTGGTCGTCACCCGATTGGTCGGTGCGGGGACGTTGGGATCGGAATCCGAATCCGCTCGTCGGAGCACAACCTGAGTGCGAGTGGCAGCACGCGACCGGGTCGTCTCGGCGGGCTTGACTCGCAGGCGATCGTTTCCGATGAATTGCAGATCGAGTTCGGGGTGGATTTGTTCGTTATTGCGGACGACATCCAGTCGAATTCGCGTGGACGTATTCTCCTCCGCCCAACGCGGAACCTGTCCCACAAACTCATACCGACCTTGAGCCAACCCTTGCGGAGTGTTCCAGACAACAGCTCCGTTTTTCTGAAATCGCAGCGACATTTCACCGTTGTACCAACGGCCCTCAATCGCCTCCTGCGGAGTCTGGGTGCAGCCGGTGATCGCGATGGCCGCCAGAAACATCAACGGCATCGTGGTCATTCGAGCGGCTTTTCGAGCGGCTTTTCGAGCGGTGCTCACAGAAGCTTGGTCTTGAGACATTGAAATCCCCCTCACGGGCAGGTGGTGAATGAATTGACGTGAATGACTTGGGGGGGGCCACTAGAGCAGGCAAACTGGGCATACGACTCACAAGTCACTTGATACGGATTGACGGACAACCCCAAGAATGCGTGGGCGATGCTGGGAACGGAAAGTGACTTTCGAGTTCTCACACCAAACGTCCCGCCGGGACAAACCGGAGTCGCCATAATATCAAGGCGGAAGCCAGTTCCGATGGTGGCAATCGAACCCAACAGTATCTCGGCGTTTGCGGATGGCGAGGAGTTCCCGTTGCCGCAGCCGATCGTTTCGACCGTTGAGAGCGAATACTGAGAGCCGAGGATCGTGTTCGAGTTGAAGGCATCATGCGCATCCAGCCGAGCCTGCGCTGTGGTACCGCCTTCGCCCCAAGTTTTCGCGGCGGATAATGCGGCCGCGTCGAGTGCGTTTCGCAATTCCATGCGGGCCACCCAAAGATTGCCACCGTCCACGATCATCACCAGTAGTGTAAGCACCACCGGCAACGCCGCCAGCACCCAGATCGTGGCAATCCCGCGGCGCAACGTGTGAAGAGAGCGAGCGTGACGGCTCGACGCCGCGATGACCAAGGACCATTGGTCATTGGCGGCGACATTTCGCGTTCTCAGGTAGGGCAACATCAGTGATGTCCTCGGCAACCTGCGAAAAAAATCGAAAGCGGCAACGAGCCGCCACGCTCACAACTCTCAGTCAACTCAATCAAGGGAAATGGACGGTGATGTTGAGTGTCCTGGTCGTACTCGCACCACAGGGATCCGTGCCGATCAGTTGCACGGTGTGCACCGTATCGGCAGCTCCAGAGACGTCTGGTCGATCGAAACTCCCCACGAATCCGAAACCCGTTGCCGGGCCACTGGCGAAATCACCTGTCTTGGTCCAAGTCAGACTCAAGCCCGACAAGGTTGTTTCCACATCTGTGGACAGCAAGCCGTCAAACGACAGGCTGAACGGATCGGCTGACGTGTTGTCAACATCGAGTTGGATCGCCAGGGTCGGCAGGGTGAGCACGGGCAATGGCCCACCGACCGTGATCGTCACTCCCGTCGGCAACGTCGAGAGCCGAATCACCGGCGATGGTGCCGTGTTGTTGGTTTCGACCCGGAAAGTCGTCGAGTGCCGCACGATACGATCGGTGATGTCGAATCCCAATGTGCTCAGACAATTCGGAACGTTGCCCAGCAGAGGCACGCAGACCGTCACGCGAACGTAGGCCTCCCCCGGTGGCCCCGGAGGCTCACCGGCAGGTAGCGCAAGTGGGCCGGTCGCCTCGCAATTGCAGTAAGTGGCCGTGTCCACTTGCAACGGATTCTCGACACAGGCGTTGTGCTCGAGCCGGACCTCGCACGACGCGGTCAGTCCCGCATTCGCCAGAAACGTGTCAATGCGGCTTTGCAGATTGTTGGTTGTTGATGTCTGATTGAAGTTGTTCAGGTTGGTGGAAGCTGCAATTGATCGCGTCATTTCGGAAGCAAGCCTTGCTCCGTAGCGGCTGGCCAATGTCACCTGCTGATTCACTTGTTGCATGATGGCGAATTCAATCACCGCCATGAGGCCCGTCAGCAAGACTGGCAACCACAGCAACAGCTCAACAACCACGATCCCGCGCCGAGAGCGAACGTTCGACGTCCGGGTTGACCTGATTAGCGCGCGCATCCTAACCGTCTCCAAATGGTGACGGCCAACAATGCAGCAATCATGCCACGGCATCTCGACACCGGAGTTCCGGCACTGTGCGCGAACCGCGAACCCTGGTTGACTGATAAAACATCGGTGGGCGACACCAAATGGTTTTTTGAGCGGCACTCGAATGCTCGCTGGGATGATTCATCGCCTCCCCCCTGGAAGACACAGGCTGTTCCGTCGTAACCCGAAGCGTCAGCGAGGGCGAATGCTTCAAAACATATGCAACTCAAAGTCTTGTGAAACGCTCGCCCTCGCTGACGCTTCGGGTGACGAAAAATCCTGGCTAGCCCAGATTGATTTGATGGTACATGCAGTCTGAGTCGCTCAAACGGGCGCTGACTCACCGTAAACCAAAAGCTCAGACACAGAGATATGCGCCTCCTTTGGTTTACGGCACGTTGTCTGTTTACAGGGTTGAAATAGTTGCGACGCGGTACCGCACCAGACCTTTTTTTGACGAGTCATTTCTCACGGAATAAGGCGGACTTCTGTTAGTCAATCGGAGCGAAATCACTCCTGTTGGCTGCAACACGCATGGCATCCAACAGACTTGAGGAACGGGCGAAAGAACTCCTTCAGGATGCGATCCAACAGGTGGCACATGGTTTGCCAATTGGTTTGCGCCATCGCCGGAATTCATTTCCGGGCGAGATGAGTTTTTTTGATTCACGGGGAGGCTTCCATGCTTGTTCGTCGTCGTCGAAGTCGTCCAACGACCACTCGTCGCGGATCGGTCTTCGTTGAGTACATCCTGTTGGTCACGATCGTCGGGATCGGTGTTGTTGTCGGCTTGGCGCTGGTGCGAGTCGCTTTGGTCAACGAGCTGCAGGATCTTGCCGACGCCATCGACGCTATCGTCTGAGTCGTCAGACAGATGGAATTTACGCCAAGGCTTCTGACTCGTATTTCCAACGTCGCCTGAAGGCCAAACGTCACTGGTCAACCGAGTCGTCCGAACTTGTGAATTGAGCCATGCGTCAAATCGCGAGAAATAGGTCGGTCATTCGTCGCCGTGGTGCCGTCGTATTGGAATTTATCATTGCGATGCCCGTGTTGTTCACGGCATTTCTGGCGATCTTCGAGTTTGGTTTCCTGGCACTTGTTGTTGAAAACGGGACACATGCCGTTAACGAGGGGACGCGCGAAGGGGCAAAGGTGTGGGGGAGTTCAATGCCGTTCGATAACAACCCTGCATTCAATTTCGACCCTTCCACAAATGATGACATCGCCGACCAAATTGCGCTCGCGATGGATGACATCTTGGATGTCTTCCGTATGGAAGTTCGGCACACCGGTATCAACGATAATCCAGCAAAAGCCAACGTGTTAGTCGTCATCGAACGCGGAAACGGAGTCGGAGTGGACGTGGCTCGACGAGGTGACAACACACTGACTTGCAATCGCACGGGCACTGCTCCGGGCCCGAATGAAATCGTTGTTACGCTCTGTTTTCCATTGGTGGATTCCAGCGTGCCATCGAACGGTCTGGGAAACCCTGTCCCGAATTGGCTCGCTCCGTTCGGCTTCAACCTTCAGCCCTACCACTTTGAGATGAGTGCTCGGTCGGAACTGGAGTGATGTTGCGAGTCTGAACGCACCCAGAGACATTGTGACGGCTCTTCTGGAGACAACACATGGAAACAGTGTTTCGCGAGTTTTACACCTGGTGTTGCCAGTTCGTAATTGTCTCGACGGTCTTTCTGGCGACTGGAAATTGGTTGATTCGGCGGCGACGCTTGGCCAAAGCGAGAAGTGTGACTCCATCCGTCAACCGATCGGTGTTGCGGGAGTTGAGCGATGTCGCGCACCGGACTTGATTTATGGCTGTTTTTGAGCGGAATCGCCGTTTTCACGCTGACTGCGGCGATCATTGACCTGCGGTATCGACGCATCCCGAATGGGTTGTCTGTGGCAGGGCTCGTCGTTGGGATTCTCTTTCGAGGGGCCACTGATGGCTTCGCAGGTCTAGGTGACGCGGCCGGAGCCTTCGCGATTGGCTTCGGCACCCTGTTGGTTCTCTGGGTGATCGGCGGGGGGGGTGGCGGCGACGTGAAACTGATGGGTGCGTTGTCGGTCTGGCTGGGATGTCGCCAAACGGTCCAGGTGCTGATTCTGAGTGCTTTTTTAGCGTTCGTGTTCACGGCCGCACGAACGATGCTTCGCCGCCCACTGCCAAGCACGCCGGACACCGCAATCATACCGAAGCGCCAACCAGTCGTTGTCGCCTTCGCCGTTCCTTTGGCGATTGCCACTTGGACGCTGATTGGCATCGATCTGATGTGATGGCTGTCACTGGGATCTCGGTCCGATCTCACCAATTCGCAGCGTCCCGTGCTTCTGCGAGATCTGCCCTGATGAAGAACGGCTGATCCACGGCGATGATTTCGATCTCAGCCGCATCCAGCTCCACGCAATGGAAGCGACTTTCGATTCCGATCAGTGGACGATGTGGCTGATTGCTTCCGGACAAGCCAGCTTCGCGACGAGGCCACCGGCTACGACCGCTACTTTGTCACTGGAGAATCCGTATTGGTCCCGGCACTCGCCAGGCACCTGAATTGATCGTCCGAGCAATTCACACTTTTGAGAGTCACACCAGTGTAGGGAACGACGAACTCCGGATAGGGGTATCTGCTATTTCTTGGAGGTCTCCAGTTCTGCGAAGAGCTTCTTGAGGTCGCCAAAGACTTGGTCTCGCGTTTCGTGGCGTTTCCTGTCGTTGACAGCTCCGGCGTTGTTGGCAGTTGTCAGTGGGTGAGCGGCAAGTTGGGACTTGCCATCGGATTGGAGCGCCAGCCCCTTGGAACGATTGGCGTCCGGAGCGGTCACTGGTGACTTTTTCGAGGTGATGCCTTCCGATCGCACGGCGACGCTGGGAATCCCGCTCGTGGTCTCGCGAACCGGCAACCGCCGTTGGCCAGCGGTGAGATTGTCCGCCATCAGTGACTGCGGATTCGCCGTATGGTCGCGACCCAGGAGGTGTCCCATCTCGTGCATGACGACCGTCAGCAGATCCATGCGGCCAGCGGCCGGTGCGGTCGGCATGGCCGTCAACAAGCCACGGCCGCTGAACTCGCGATTGTCACGCGGAGAGGCATCCACGAACCAACCGTGACCATTGGCGTTGTCATCCAGTTGGATCTGGTTCTCGGCTTCCGAGGCGAGACCCAGGTGGTGTTGGGCATCCAAGTCGGTGATTTG
>SYJG01000376.1 GCA_005798445.1 Planctomyces sp. | reverse complement strand
GCGTGCTCCGACGATGACTTGCACTTGTCCGGACGCGATTCGCTGCCAGTGCCAGTGACGTTCCGAGTCGCTGAGGTGGCTGTGCAGGACGGCGACACTCTCGAAGCGGCTGCGAAAACGGCGGATCGTTTGCGGCGTGAGACTGATCTCCGGCACGAGCACGATGGCCTGCCGGCCGTAGCTGACGACTTCGCGAATTGCCTGAATGTAGACCTCGGTTTTTCCGCTGCCGGTGACACCGCGCAGCAGAATCGTCCGATGTCGAGCGGCCCGCAGTTCGGCGAGGATCGCGTCGAGCTTGTTCTTCGGCGAGACGGTCAACGCGATCGCCTCGCCGTTGTTCAGGCTGTCGTTGAATTGGAGGCCGACTTCAAAGTCTCCCAGGCCGCGGCCGCTGAATCGGTTGTGAATATCCATTTGCAGCTTTGCCACATTGTCCTGGTCTTCAAACGATCGTGTCCCGTGGACCATCAGTTCGCCCCGCAATTCATCACGACCATCTTCAAACACGTCGCCGCCGTTGGCCCAGGCGTTCCGCTTCGTCCGAAATCCGGGAGGCGTGGGGAGAACGAAGTTGGCGTACGTTCCCGGCGCGATCGTCTTTGTCTCGGCAAGTTGCCGTCGGATGACCGACCGCAACTCATCCGCCGAGCAGCGTACCAGACCACTCTACGGCGCAAGCTGCGGCTTGGCTCCGACCGGTTTGAGTTGCCGAATGCTCTGCACGATGTCGTCATTAACAACGGCCGACCACTCGACGATGAGCCGTGACTGCGAGTCGCGCTCGGCGCGGGTCTCCTGACCCCGCCGCTGGGTTGGACCGAAGGTCTCCTCGTTCGCAGTGGTTGAACTGGAAGATTTAGGTCGCGCGACGTTCGGGAGACCTTCGGTCGGCTTGTCCGGCGGGGTCGGGAGACCCGCGCCGAGCGCAACTTGCTTTGGATCGCGAATCGCCACCAGCGCGCTCTTCGATGCGACGAACAGCGTCCCCTACACGAGCGCCGGGGTTGCGTAGACCGATTGGCTGAAATTTCGTGGCGTGTCGCCGAACACGGACTGTTTGGTGCGGGCGACTTTGAAGATCCAGAGGTCGCCGTCTTCATCGCCGATCAGGACGTGACCGTCGGCGACAACGCAGGTGCCCCACACGGCCGACAGCAAGTCGTGAGTCCATTGCACCTCGCCCGTCTTGGCATCGAGGCAGTGCATCAGGCCGCTGAAGTCGGCGATGAAGAGCAGTCCGTCGTGAATCACCGGACTGCCGAGCGACCGATGAAACGTCTCTTCAAACTCGATCTGGCCATTGCCGTTTTGATCGGCGGTGGCGAAATGCCAGATCGCTCCGGAATTCGGATTTGGGCGGACGAAATCTCCCTTGTCGGTCTCGCACGCGCAGAGCGGCTTGTGCGGAATCGGCTTCTCGCCATTCTCGAAAGACTTGTTAAAGACCAGCTCGCTGCTGAGATCGCCGCGCTTCGTCGGATCAATGCACCATAGGTCCGCGTCACCATCGCCATGTTCGGGGTTGTTGCCGGTGGCGACATAGATGCGACTATTGGCCACGACGGGTGATCCCATCAACGAGTTGCGACGGCGCATTGAGTATTTCGACGTCTTCGGATTGCAGTCGAATTGCCACAGCAGCGTTGTCTTGCCGAGTTTCAAATCAGAAAAATCATAGCCGTAAACCCAGCCTTCTTTGCCGGGGAAGATCGCTTGCGTCACTCCACCCAGCGTGGCGACAGACGGCGACGCCCCCGAACACGTACAGGAAAATCCGCCGACCACGATCGACTCACCCGCTGAGTTGTCTTTCCAAATCACTCGGCCGGTCTTGGCATCCAGAGCCAAAAAGTTCGGGGCGTGCGGAGCCGCCGCTTTCTGGTACGACTCGTCCGGCGTGTTGAGCAGCAGCACGCCATCGACCATCGTGATGCTCGACGCTGGCTGATGCAGCGGCCGAACACCCAGCTCGCCGAACATGTCGAACTTCCAAATCACATCGGCATCGATCTCCGTCTGAGCCGACTCGTCACGGAATGGCCCATCGTTCTCGCCATCGCGAAAACCGTTCGCGTCGAGACAAACCACCTCGCACCGATTCGTCACGACCCAGACTCGATCGCCGTCCGCAAACGCCGTCGAACAGAGACCGATCATCGGCCAATCGGCCGATCGACCTGACGGAAGTTTTTCGCTTCCGTACTGCCACAACAGCTTTCCCGTCGCCTCGTCGAAGCAGACCAGACACGACAGATCCTTCTCCTTCGGATGAGCCGGATTCAGCCCCGAAGCGTTGTTCGTCCCGATGAAGACCTTGCCTCCTGAAACGATCGGTGACGAATACGTCTCGCTTCCGAGCTTCGCCTGCCAAACGATGTTTGTTCCTTTCTCCAAGTTCCAATCGAGCGGCAGTCGCCCCTCCGCCACGTTGTTGCGCAGCGACGTCCGCCCCCACTGCGGCCAGTCATTCGCCGTAGCTTGACTCTCCGAGTCGAGCAATCTGTGGGAAAATGCTCGACTCGGAGAGATCGAGCTACGTTGTGAAACGGCTTCTATGTCTCCACTGTCTTTCTCTGGCAGGTTGGAAACCTGCCCCACGCTCCATTGCCACGATCCGACCAACACCACCAGCGTCGCTAACACCACGATCCCGGTGATCCACGGCGAACGAGTTTGTTCCGGCGAAGGCAACAGCCGTCGAATCCGCTCCACCAGCGAACCACCACTCGCCGCAACCGACGTCTGCGGCACGCGAGCACGCAGCCCCTCGACCGAGACCAGCATCCGCGCATATCTCGCCACATCGCCGCAGACCGAGATCGCCAAGTCATCGCAGCAGTGCTCTCGCTCCTGCCGAATGCGGCGTGACAACCACCAAATCGCCGGATGATAAAACAGCAACGTCTCGGCCAACGTCTGCACGACATTCACCGCGAAGTCATGCCGCCGAATGTGAGCCAGTTCATGCGCGAGCAACGCCTCGAGCTGCTCCGGCGACAGCCCCACGAGCACGCTCGCCGGCAACAAAATCACCGGCTTGAACGCCCCGACCACACACGGGATGCGGACAAGGCTCGATTGAAAGACCTTCGTCGCGCGCCGCAAACCAAGCCGCTCAGCCAGACGACGCAGCGTCACGAAGACGTCATCGGGAACCTCCGACAAACCGACTCGCCGCAACCGCCATGTCGCGTGCCATCCGATCAACGGCCGCAACGACAACAAGCACACTCCCACCAACCAACCGCTCACGAGCCACGCCAAGTGTGGTCGCAAACGGGCTTCGAGCTGCTGCCAAGTGGTCGGCTCTTCAACGGCTGATCGAGTTGTCGATTCGTCGCGGGTTGTCACCTCGGTATGACTGGTCTGTGATCCGTCGTCCGTCGTCGGTTGAAGATGCGACGCGATCGTCAGCGGCGTGAAATCCAAATCGGCGTCGATGCGAAAATGTTGGCCGGCTCCATCCCGCTCGATTACGTCCATCGCTTTGATGGCCGCCGTTGTGTCGTTGGCCACAACCGGTCGGGGCACTTCACGCGACTGAGCCATCACCCAAACAAAGACACTCGGCAGCACGCTCACCGACAACACCAGCGAGACGCCCCCGAACAGATACCGAGCATTCGCCGATCGTCGCCGCAGCAGGCTCAGCACCGCCGCCGCCACGGCGACAATGAGCGAGATCAACCACACGCTATGTACCAGCATCCAACCCAACGGCTCGATCCACGCTCGCATGATCTCGTCTCCCAGTAGCCACGCTCGCCAGAGCGTGGGCAACGGCCTCCGACCCACGCTCTTGGCGAGCGTGGCTACGACATTACCCTCGCTTCGCCTTCTTCCGTGCCGCCGGCTTCGATTCCAATTGCTCGATCAACTGCCGAATCTCGTCGAGGTCTGCCTGCGACGCCTGCTGCGACGAGAGCACCTGCAACACCAGCGATTTCGCCGAGCCGTCGTAGAGCTTCTCGATCACCTCGGACATGACATTCCGCCGAGTCTCTTCCTGCCCGGTCGCCGCCGTGAAGGTCATCGGAAACGACGACTCGTCCCGTTCGACCAATCCCTTCTCGAACATGACCGCCAGCATTTTGACGGTGGTCGAGTAGTTCGTTCCTTTGTCTTCCGTCAGCGCGTTGTGAATCTCGCGAGCGGTACACGCCCCGGACTCCCACAACTTCCTCAGAATTCGGAGCTCCACCTCCGTCGGCTGCGTCGATGCCGGCCTCGCCATGAGCGATCTCCCTCCAGACAAACCGAGAAGCGAATTACTTCGCCACATAGTAGCGAACTAATTCGCTTCTGCAAGGGCAGGTGGATCGCGAACCGGGGGTGAGTGCGGAACTGGGTTCGTTTTCCTGTGCAGCGTCAAACAGTCTTCTCAAGACTCCAATGCCCGACTGGGAAGTTGTGTCCCGACGACAACTGATCGAGGACACGGCATTTGTCAGCTATCCGTGCCCCGGCCTTGCCATCCGTGCTACTTCGTTGATCGAGTAGCACGGATGGCAAGGCCGGGGCTCGGATGAAGCGCATCGACGATTGGAATCGCAGACACGGTTCTGCACTCCCGGTGGCAATCGCCGAGGATGGCTATCGTTTTGAAAAATCGCGTGTAACTGGTGAAACAGAATCCCTCAGGTATCAGAGTGCGTGCGGAATCTTGTTCGCTGTTGGACCTGAGGCGTGGATGACCATGAGCGAAAATGCGGCTGATTTGAAATGTCCTCGATGCGGCGCGGCGCTGGATGCAGCGGTGGCGAATGGGATTTGCCCCGCCTGTTTGCTGAAGCAAGCGGCGTTGGGGACCGGCACCGATAGCTTTCCGGCGATGCCGTGGACTCCGCCGACCGTGGCCGAATTGGCGTCGGCATTTCCGCAGCTTGAAGTGCTGGAGTTGATCGGGCACGGCGGAATGGGGGCGGTTTACAAGGCTCGGCAAAATTCGTTGGGGCGGCTGGTCGCGTTGAAGATTTTGGCTCCGCAACACGCGGCGAATCCGGATTTCGCCGAACGGTTTGCTCGCGAGGCCAAGGTGTTGGCGGAGGTCAGTCATCCGAACATTGTCACGGTGCATGATTTTGGTCAGGCGGGTGAGTTCTACTTTCTGACGATGGAATTCGTGGACGGTGTCAACTTGCGGCAGGCGATGAAGGTGGGGCGACTAACTCCGCAACAGGCGTTGGCAATCGTGCCGCCGATTTGCGAGGCGCTGCAGTTCGCTCACGATCGAGGGATCGTGCATCGGGACATCAAGCCGGAGAATTTGCTGCTCGACAAAGAAGGGCGGGTGAAGATCGCGGACTTCGGCATCGCGCGGATGCTGCGCGGGGTACTTGCTGTCGATGGCTTGAATGGGATTCATGGGAAGAATGGGATTGATGGGACCGATCAAGCGAATTCGTCCCATGATTCCCATTCATCTCATCAGTCCCATGAGATCGGCCTCACTCAAGAGTCGGTCATCGGCACGCCGTCATACATGGCTCCCGAACAGCGCGAACATCCTTCAGCGGTCGATCATCGAGCGGACATCTTTTCGCTCGGCGTCGTGTTGTACGAGATGCTGACTGGCGAGTTGCCCGGATCGAAGTTGCAGCCTCCGTCACGCAAGGTGCAGATCGACGTTCGCTTGGACGAGATCGTGTTGCGAGCGTTGGATCTGAAGCCCGAATTGCGATTTCACACGGCGACGGAATTTCGTCAGCAAGTCGAAGGAGTCGTGAACACGCCGCTCCCAACGATTCCCCTAGGGAATGCTCCTGCTGAGGGATCGTCAACGGCTACGAGTTTGTCTGAACCGACTGCTCAAGGTCTCGTCGCGGCCGATTGGTCGATACGTCAGGCGATGGGCTTGGTGGCGTCAGTTGTTGGGTTCTTTGTGCTCATGGACTTGGGGTGTTGGCTCCTTAATGGAGCTCCGGTTCGATCCATTGAGCAAGTCGCGAGTCTCGCTCTGGGTGCCTGTATCGGGATGGCGATCTTAATGGGACTCGTCGCGACAGGGTTATGGCTGCTGAGAGCCTCACGACTGTGCGAGGATGAACGTGATCGCGCCAACGCCTGTTGGTGGCTGCGAGCTGCGGCGGTCTTGGGCTTCCTGATTTCAGTCCCCGTCATCGGCTTCGCCGGCTTCTTTGCCATCGAGATGATGAGCGAGATCGGCCACTGGAACCCCAGTCCTCCGGAAGCGATCTTTGTGTCGCTGACCTGGGTGGGAGCCATCTCGTTGCCTTGGGCGAGCTTCAAGCTGTGGCGAGTGAGTTCTCAATACCGTATTGCAACGGTCGGACACTCGGCTCGTTGCGAAGGTCAATCGTCACATGACTTGATCGCCGACGAGCGACCGCAGCGTCACAAGATCGCCGTCGCGGCGTCGGTCGTGTGGCTTGTCACCGGCATGGTGGTGGGGACGGTCACGGTGAAGGGGACGGAGGTTCGCTTTCGTTACGACTTCGAGTGGTTGGCGCTCACGCTCTTCCTGCTGTCGACGGCGGTGTTGGTGGGAATCTCGGTCTCGAAGTCCATCAAGCGCTGGTGCGAGAAACGCGATCGGCACAGCAGGTCGTCGCTCTTCGGCTGGCTGCGAGCCGTCGCGGTGTTGGGGTTCCTCATGATGATCCCCTTTGTGATGTTCACGACAGGATTGCTCGGTGGATTGGTGTCGCAAGTCCTCGCTTGGGAATGGCGAACGGTCGCAGTGCTGTTGCCGATTGGACTGATCGGATTCTTCGCGCTGCCGTGGGCGAGCGTGGTGCTGTGGCAAGCCCGGTTCCTGTTGACTGCGGCGACGGATGATCCACTGGTTGATGATGCGCGGCGAAAACAACATCGACTCCTCGTGATCGGGACAGGTCTGGCGATGTTGATTGCGGTGGCGGTGGTGATCAGTGTCCCGGCGAGGCCGCAGACGGTTGAAGTCACGACTCGACATGCAACGGTGGAGAACGGTCATTACTCGTTCGAGTACAGCGTGCAGACCGTTCCCGGTTGGAATGTCTGGCTGACACTGGAGAACGTTCAATTGATCAAATCCGACTCGCCGCGCCTTGAGGATCGCTGGCCGGTCGTCGTCAGTCGCTATCAAGCCAAGCTCGTCGGCAACGGTCGCGTGCGTGTTCCACTCGAATACTTGCCAACGACGGATGAAGGACTCGGCAAGATGCGATCGTCGCTTGGGCCCGATGGGGAACGCGCTCAACTCGGTCCGCGTCTTCAATTCAGCATGCTCGCCTACCAAACCGAATCGCTCATGCGCGTGTGGTCGATCCTGATGCTGCTGCCGGAAGGACAAACTCCTGATTCGCTGCTGGTCAACGAGCCGACCGGATCGCCCGCCTCGCCTCGTTACAAAACGATCGAGCCGCCCGCTCAACCAACGCTGGGTCCGTTCGAGGGTGCCTACGAGCAAGGCCGCGTCGAACTGTTCGCGTTGAGCGCTCATCCGCCGAACGGCCAGCCGTTTTGGAAACCGAACGGCGAACTGCTGACCGAAGCGGTGCCGGAACTCGGTGGATCGAATACAGCCGGTGGCAGAGTCATGAAAGAGATCGTCGTTCGCGTTCACAGTGCAACGGGATTGGCAGCGTCTCCCGTGATCCGGTTTCGTCCGAACTCCGGCTTCTCGGCGATGGGGAACTCGTTTCATCGACCCGACGACAAACAACCATTTGCGATGTTTCACAGTGCGATTGCCTGCCCGCCCGATGCTCGCGAGATGACAATCGAAGTTGGCGTGGCCGACGGCGACTGGCACAAGGAAATCGAATTCGCCCGGCTCGACGGTCATCCGCACAACAGCTTGACGACCACCGGCAACAGAACTCACGGAACGTGGTCAGGTGTCGTTCGGTCGGCGAGCATCGTTGGCGACCGAGTGCCGATCGCCTTCAGCTACTCGCGACGAGACGACTGCGAAACGCGGATGACTTACGAACGAGACGACGGCTCGATCGTACCGCTCGTTGGCGAGGGTTCTGACGGCAACGGCGGTATGATCAACTCACTCACAACGCTCCCGGTCGCCGAGTTTAAGAGCATCAAACAATTCCGCGTGGAGTCTCGCCGCTACCAGTGGATCGAGTTCCGCAACGTGTCGCTGCAACTCGGCCATCGAACGAATGTCGAAGTGCGATAGACTCAAACCCTGGAGTGCTGCGGCTCGACGCAGCCCTCCATCCCTCTGAAATAGCGACTCTCCAGTTTCAGAAAGTGCTGCTACGAGATTCGGCTAAACAGTCGACGTTCTTTTGATCGACCAACGTCGTCATTCCAAATGAACGGAGGGCTGCGTCGAGCCGCAGCACTCCAGGATTGACCCCATCATGCCCGACCGTCCCGCGAATGCGTTTCACACGACACGCTGGACTCAGGTCGTCGCGGCTCACGGGAAGACTCCCGAGGCGAAGCAAGCTCTGCGCGAGTTGTGCGAGACGTACTACGCCCCAGTCGAACTCTTCGTGCGGCGGTCGCGTGGTGGAGCGGATGACGCTCGCGATCTGACGCACGAGTTCTTCGCCAAGCTGCTCGAAGGGAACAGCCTCGACAACGCGGATCGCACGCGAGGCCGCTTTCGTTCGTATCTGCTCGGAGCGGTGAAGCATTTTCTCAGCGATCAACTCGATCGCGCTCAGACGCTCAAACGAGGCGGAGGCCAAACGACACAGTCGCTCGATCAACCGCTGCGAGACGGCGAGCCTCTGGCCATCGCCGACCCGGCCGGATTGCCTCCCGATGCGTACTTCGATCGGCAATGGGCGCTCGCCGTCGTCGAGCAAGCGATTGCCACGCTCCGCTCGGAAGCCGAATCGGCCGGCGAACTCGCGCGCTTCGAGGTTCTGCAACGCTGGCTCGTCACGCCATCGAGCCACGACACGGCGATCGAAGCCGCCCGATCGCTCGACCTGTCGGAGGGGGCCTTCAAAGTCGCCGTGCATCGCCTGCGGAAACGCTTCCGCCACATCGTCGTCGATCGCATCGCCTCCACGGTCAGCGATCCGGTTGAGGCGCAGGACGAACTCAACTACCTCATCAGCGCGATGGCGATGCCGGTCGGTCCGCAGCTCCAACAGAAAACAGAATGAGGAAGGCGTGTTTCATCGCCAGGACTCGGCTTTTGCAACGATCAATGATTGTGAGTGATCGTGGATTGTGTGACCGCCGGCGGCTGGAGTTGTTGCATCCGCTTTTGGGCCTGAGATTCCCAATCGTTGTCCGTGGCCGTGAAGAAGCCGACGGTCATCTGAAATGTACCGTCGAATCCCGCAGGCATAGTTTTCTCCGAGAAGCTCATCAAACGTAGCTTCCGATAGATCCCGGGCGCGTCGGTGAATTGCAGCCATGCATCGGCTGTCTTGGGCCGCTTCGTGACGGACACGACTGCTCCCTTTTGGTCTCGCGGGTTGTAGACCGCCATCCAACGCGAAGTCTTTTCAAGTCCCTCGGCCGGCTTCGCGGGTTCGCTGAGAAAGTTGCCGCGCCTTTGGACCCCTTGGTCTTCCCCGAAAAGATACTGAGACATCACGGGCGACCACGCATACATCAGCGGATAGCTCACCTTCAGATCGACCGCCTCAGCCGACCGCAGGCGGACGGTTTCGATCAACACACCGTCGCGCAGTGTCACGCTCGAATTGAGCTGCACTCCCCGGATCTTCGATTCGCGAGCCATGCGAAAAGACTCGCCGACGAGGTTCATCGTCGGAGTGATTTCCATGACAGGCCGCTCATCGAGAAACAACTGCACGAGCGACACCTGCTCTTTCTCGACCTCGCCCGGTTTGCCGGGCACATCCAGAAAATGGGCTGAGCCTAGGATTCCGACCCCATTGATGTTCAGCACCGAGCCATAGGCACTGTCTTCAACGGCGATTTTGGAATTCTGAAAATCAAATCCGCTGAGCGTCCACAACTTTGGGCCGTCAATTCGAATCAAGACATCACCAATCGTGGCCGTCAGCTTTTCTGGTCGATCATTTTTGGCTGCGTCGCCCACCGTCGGGCTCTTCGTCTGAGCGGTCGCCTGCGAGCCACACGTGAAAAGAATCAGAAAGCAAACGTGAATGCTGGCCGATTTCATGAGAGTGCCTCTTGCACGGGATTCAACGTTCGGGCGCGATGTGCGGCAATGTTCGACTCACGGCTTCGAGTACGACGGAAATGAGTCCCCGATGACCTTCGAGCCGATGATGTTGTCGATGACTATTTCGCTTCCAGCGTCGCATCCTCGCCGTAGCTTGTTCCGGTTTCGTTGACGGCGACGAGCCGATAGTGGTATGTCGCGCCGGGGGTCAATTGCGTGAGCGTTTCGAAGGCGAGTCGCGGTGTGATTTGCAGGCCGCCGTAACGCGGCGACGATTTGCGTCCGTAGTCTTTCGTCGGGCCGTATTCAAAATAGAACTCGGTCTTCTTGCCGAGCGGGTTGAGCCGGCCCGCGACTTTCGCGGAGCCGTTGTGAATCCGGCTCGCGGGGCCGGTGATGACTTGCGGCTTCGTGTCCGCCGGTAGCGAGAACGTCTGATCGACGCCGATAGTCGTGCCCTTCGCATTCGTCGCGATCAGGCGGTAATGAATCG
>SYJG01000375.1 GCA_005798445.1 Planctomyces sp. | reverse complement strand
CTCCGAGTCAAAACAAAGGGAATCACTCGGAGGGCTGACGCCCTGCCGCTCGCCAAAAAAAAATCTCATTCGAGGCCGCGTGGGGAATATAGCCGGGGGAGGCAACTCGTCGAAACCCTTGGTTTTGAACTGTCGAGGTTGTGATTCAGCGGATTGAGATCAGCCTTGACGTTCACCAATCGACAAGAAAAAGCCCAGCTCTTGATCGAAGCCGGGCGATGCCGAGTCCAGGACTGTAACCCGCGATTAATCACACGGCTTTCGTGATCCCTGGTGTCGGAATTGGATATTCGAAGTTGGCATTCGGCTTGGTCGGCGGATCGGCGTCCCAGGAGAGGTTCTTCGGCATGGTGTCGAGGTTCGAATTGAGCGCCTCCTCCCACGTCACTTCTTTGCCGGAGTACACCACCATTCGTCCAAGGACAGCGGTCAGTGAGCTGTTTGCGCCGTTTTCCCCTTCGTTGTACGGCGTGTTGTTGCGGATCGCTCGGAACAGGTCATCGTGTTCGACTTGGTACGGGTCGGAGCGTTTGACCGATTTGTCACGGCGGAAACTCCACTTCTCACCACCAGCAGTGATTGAGTTTCCGCTGACATCACTGGTCCCTTTCGTTCCCTGAGCGTACTCGCTGACGCTGTTCCAGACGTTCGGCTGATGGCGGCATTGGCTGAACATCCACGAGCCGTCGGCGTATTGGTACTCGACGGCGAAGTGGTCGTAGATCTCGCCGTAGCGCTTGTCGACGCGCACCTGCCGTCCACCCATGCCGCGAGCCATCACGGGATGCCCTTGCTTGACCCAGTTGCCGACGTCGAGATTGTGAATGTGCTGCTCGCAGATGTGATCGCCGCAGAGCCACAGGTAGTAGTACCAGTTCTTCATCTGGTACTCCATTTCCGACTTGGCCTGCTCGTGAGAGATGCGTGGTTCCCACACACCAGGATTGTTCCAGTAGACACGCATGGCGAGGACGTCACCGATCGCCCCGTCGTGAATCCGCTTGAGCGTTTCGAGGTAGCCGTCTTGGTGATGCCGTTGCAGTCCGACACCGACCTTCAGATTTTTCTCCTTGGCGACTTTGACCGCTTCGAGCACTTTGCGGACGCCTGGTCCATCGACGGCGACCGGCTTTTCCATGAACACGTTCTTGCCTTTTGACACGGCGTACTCGAAGTGCGTCGGTCGGAAGCCAGGCGGCGTGGCGAGAATCACCAGATCGACGCCGCTGTCGATCACCTTTTTGTAGGCATCGAAGCCGACGAACTTGTGGTCGTCGTCGACGGCCACGCGACCTTCATGTCCCTTCTGAAGATTGTTCAAGCTGCCGTTGAGCGAATCAGCGAAAGCATCTCCCATCGCAACCAGTTTGACATTGCCCTCAGTGCTCAGAGCTTGTCCCGCCGCGCCGGTACCGCGACCGCCGCAACCGACCAGACCCACCTTGATGACGTCATCGCCCGCCGCGTACACGCCAGCCGTCAGGCTGAGCTGCGCGACTGCAGCCGCTGACAGAGCGGCTGTGGTTGAGGTTTGCAAAAAGTCGCGCCGTGATTGAATGGGAGCGCTCATGTGGGTGTCTCCAAGTTGAGAGAATTGTGAAAGCAAACGGTTCGATGTGAGTTCTAAACGCCGCACGTCGCGGCGAAAAGCCTCGCGCTCGGCGCGGGTCTCCTGACCACGCCGCACCCGCTCGGCGCGGGTCTCCCGACCCCGCCGCACGACCGACCGAAGGTCTCCAGCATTTTCCTCGAACCAATTCGGGGAGACCTTTGGTCCAGCCACCGGCGGGGTCAGGAGACCCGCGCCGAGCAATTCACGATCTCACAACTCGCCGATACCGGTCTCGATTTGCCCTGCCGTGAACCGTAGGACTTCGACGTCAGCTCGGTCCAGTTCCGGCAACGGCTGGAAACGGCGTTGGATGACCACCACTCTCACTCGGCAGCCGTGGTCGAGAGCGGCTTGCACCAATCGCCGACGTGACTCGTCCCAATCCAGAAAGATGCAAACGATGGCCGAGATCTGCGGCAACTCGGTGGCGAGTGCGGAGGTCATCTGATCGAACGGATTGACGCGGCAAGGGGGCACGTCGGCGAGGATTTCCAGCACCGCTTCGATCGGCGTCGTGCCGCGGCCAGTACGGAAGACATGCAATTCCGGCCCGGCGGCGAAGACATCCAACAGGTACTCCCCGCGCGAGAAGACATCGGCGACCGACGCCGTCAGGCTGACGGCCGCTTCGAGTCCACGTTCACTCCGCCGTCGCAGTCCCTCGTGTGGCACCCAATTTAGCGACAACCAATCGCGCGGAATGAACGTGTCCAGCACCAATCCCAGCCGATGAAAATACTCCTCCTGAAACTCGCGCACGACAGGCTTCGCGAGCCGCGCCCACGATCGGAAATCGATATGCCGCGGCGAGTCCCCAGGCAGGTACTCGCGGTTGCCGATGTACTCGGGCGACTCGCCGATGTGCGACGTGAACGTGATTCCCCCCGGCTGATAACGATTTCCGACATCCAGCCTGATCTGCTGCAAAGGTTCGAACCGCGGCAGCACCAGAATCGGCCGCGACTCCTTGCGACCAAGTTGATTCCGAAACAGGTTGAACGGAAATGTCGAGAATGCTCGGACATTTGGAAGCAGATATCTCCCGCGCCGCCGTGGAATAATTTCGATCGACAGTTTGGCGGTTTCCCCAGCCGCCAGCGTCGGCAACATGTGTTCTTCTCGAACGTCGTCCCACGATACTGGCAACTTGAAGATTGACAGTGACACATCGAGCAACGGCCAACGACCATTATTTGTGACGGCAAACTCGCCGCGCACCGTTTGTCCTGTTGTCACGCGGTCGGGCCAATCGCCGCTGATCGACACGCTGAGCCAACGCAGCACCGAACCAACTCCCGACGCGACCAGCACCAGCACTCCCAGCGTGACAGGGATCTGATAGATCGGCATGTCTTCCGTGATGGCTCCCGCCAAGGCCGAAACCGACAACGCGACCATCACCACCTTGCCGGCCGGAGTGAACGGGTACGACCAGAGGAAAAACAGCATCCCCGGAAATGGCCGCTCGCGAAACATGGCTCGGTCGGCGACCATCGGCCGCAAGAAACCGAACATGAGCCTTCCCAACCAACCTCGTGTTGGTCGCGGCGATGCAGAAGTCGATGCAGTCGGTTGCGGATGGGGCATGGGAGTGACGTTGGGCAGGTTTTCAACCTGCCCGAGAGGAATTGTCCGGGCAGGTTGAAAACCTGCCCCACGATTTACAACCCGTTCGCGTCATCGCGAGGCGTCTTGAGGGAATGCGGCCGAGTGAGCAAGTCGTACATCTCCGGCCGACGATCTGCCAGCCGGTCAATGGCGTGCTTGCCGGGGACGCGAGTCACTCGTTTGTTGCGTGACTGAGCCGGATCAATGTCGGCAAGGAGAATCGTCGGCTCAGAACTCTCGGTGCTCGCGAGCGTGCAGCCGCTCGGCCCGCAGATGCGGCTGCGACCGATGAACCGGAAACCATGTTCCTCACCGACGCGATTGACCGCTAGAAAATAGACGCCATTTTCCATCGCTCGTGTGTTGAGCGTGTGTTCGGCGACGCATTCGGCTCCGGGAGGCCAATTCGTTGGCAGCACGACTATGTCCGCTCCCAGCAGCGCGAGTGATCGAGTCGCTTCGGGGAACGCGGCGTCGTAGCAGATCAGCATCCCGACTTTGACGTCGCCGACTTCGAAGACCGCAAACGGCCGATCTCCGTAGGTCGTCTTCATGTCGATCCCCAAATACGGCAGATGGACTTTGCGGTACGAGCCGATCAGACCATTAGGTCCCACCAGCGCGACCGCGTTGAAAAGCCGTTCGCCGTCTCGTTCCAACAATCCGAACACCGTGAAGACATCCAACTCACGACACGCTTTCGTGAACGTCTCGGTCGCCGGCCCCGGCAATGTCTGCGCGAACGGCATCGCCTCGGCGACCGATTCGAAGCAATAGCCAGTCAACGCACACTCCGGGAAGCAAATCAGTTTCGCTCCCGCAGCCGCCGCCTCTTTCAGCTTGGCCAGCATCACGGCCAAGTTGGCGTCGGGCTGACCGATCGTGACATCCATCTGCACGGCGGCAATTCGCATGGGGAGAACCTTTTGAGATTGAGGTGTTCAACCGAATGAAAAAGGTACGACGAATTGAGGGAGACGACGAATTCCGCAACTCATTCGTCGTCTCCTTCAATTCGTCGTACTCCCACATCCGCGAATCAGAACAACTCCACCAGGGGCCGGCCAGTGCTGGCTCGCACCGAGAAGCCGTCGGGGCTGATGCCGGTTTCCGGCGGGATGCCCAGCGAATGAAGCAGCGTCGCACCAAAATCTTCGGGACTGACCGGACGATCTTTGACGTAGGCCGCCTGAGCATCCGACGAGCCGTAAACCGTTCCGCCGCGCACGCCGGCCCCAGCCAGCATCGCCGAGTAGCAATTCGGCCAGTGATCGCGGCCGATGGCAGAAGCCCCGCGACTGATGCGCGGCGTGCGACCGAATTCGCCAACCAACACGACGAGCGTCTGATCCAGCAGACCGCGCTGCTGCAAGTCATCCAGCAGAGCCGACACGGCGGTGTCGCAAACCGGCAAAGCCCAACCGAGTCCATTCCAGCCGGTGCCGAAAATGTCGATGCCCCCGTTGCCGTGCATGTCCCATGTTTCGAGGCTCAGGAACTTGTCGCCAGGAGCCAGCCCGCACCACGCCACGACGTTGACTAATCGCACCCCCGCTTCGATCAACCGTCGCGCGAGCAACAAATTCTGTCCGAACGGATTACGGCCGTACCGATCGCGCACCACGTCCGGTTCACGATCGACATCGAAGGCTTGTCGCGCGGCCGATCCTGTCAGCAGATCAAACGCCCGCTCACGAAATCGGGACAGCGAATCGGCCGGACGATTGGTTGAATCCAACGGTTCAAACTGATCGAGCAACTGCCGTCGCGCAGCGAGCCGATCCAACGTGACTCCATCGGCCGCATCGAAGGCTTTGACTCGGAAGCCGTTCGTCCCCGGATTGTCTTCATGACCGGTGCCGATCACGAGCGGCGCGTGAGCCATGCCCAACCAACCACCCGTCGTGTAGTTCGGTTCCGGCGGCATTGCTCCGCCGCCGAACTTTTGCAGCCACACATGAGACGGCACACTGGCCGACGACGGCCGCAGCTTGGTCACGATCGAACCGAACGCCGGCGCATCCAGTGCCGGCTGCGATTGTCCCGCCAACAACATGCGGTTCGCGACGTCATGCACTGGGACGCCGTGACTCATCGACCGAATGACCGCAAATCGATCCGCTTGCCTCGCCAACTCTGGCATCAACTCGCCCACTTGAAAACCGGGCACCGACGTGGCGATCGGCTGATACGGACCGCGAGTTTCTGACGGGCCGTTCGGCTTGAAATCCCACGAATCGAGCTGACTTAACCCGCCGTACTGAAAGATAAAAATGCACGACTTCTCACGAGCCGACTCCTGCTCCGCGAACAACCGCGGCAACGACAACCCTAACATCGGCACCGCTCCCGCTTGCAGCACCTGGCGGCGAGACTGACGACCAAATTGTGAGGTGTGACAAGTCATGCGCGAAACAACCTATCGTCGAGATCGCTTTGTCACCATGTCAGTCAACTGGCGCTCGCTCATCTCAAACGCAACGGTTCTGAACAAAGCAGAAGTAGAGGAAAAGATCGCTGGGACGTTCTCATTGGGTGTGTTTTGGAAAGGCCCTTTGGGAATGGAGTCCCAGCGATGTGTGCGCAGATTAAGT
>SYJG01000374.1 GCA_005798445.1 Planctomyces sp. | reverse complement strand
TGATCGGGCAGTTCGGCGTCGGCTTCTATTCGGCGTTCATGTTGGCGAACAAGGTCGAAGTGCTCAGCCGATCGTACCAATCCGATGAGGGTTGGAAGTGGGAATCGGACGGCAGCGGGCGATTCACCGTCGAACCTCACTCCGGCCTATCGCGTGGCACGCAGATTCGCTTGCATCTGAAAACGGACCTGAAGGAATTCACTCAGCCGTGGCGGTTGAAATCGGTGCTCAAGCAGTATTCGACGTTCGTGCCGCATCCGATCAAGTTGGGCGACGAGGTCGTCAACGACCAGAAGCCGATTTGGGTCGAGCCGAAAAGCAAAGTCACCGACGAGGAGTATCAGAAGTTCTTCGAGCATCTCACGCACGGCATGGGGGACAAGCCGCTGTGGCATTTGCACCTGACGGCCGACTCGCCGTTTCAGTTTCACTCGATCTTGTACTGCCCGGAAACGAACGTCGAACGCCTGGGCTTCGGCCGCGCCGAGCATGGCGTGCAGCTCTGTGCGAAACGGATTCTCGTGCAACACAACTGCCGCGAGCTGCTGCCGGACTACTTGCGTTTTCTGCATGGACTCGTCGATTCGGCGGACTTGCCGCTGAACGTGTCTCGCGAGGCCCTGCAAGACAACACCGTCTTTCGCAAAATCAAAAAAGTGCTCACGAAGAAGGTGCTGTCGCATTTGGAGTCCGTCGCGACGGACACACCGGACGAGTATCTGACTTTTTATCGGCAGTTCGGGATCACGTTGCGCGAAGGCTTGCACTCGGACTTTGAGCATCGCGAAGAAATCGCCGGACTGCTGCGGTTCGCGACGTCAGCATTGCCACCGGAGGTTGACAAACCGGAACCGCTAACCAGCTTTGCTGACTATGTGAAGCGAGCCTCCGAAAGCCAAAAGCAGATTTACTTTGTCGGTGGACCGGATCGAAAGTCGCTGGAGAAGAATCCGAACCTGGAGATTTTCCGCCGCAAGAAACTCGAAGTGTTATTCGTGACCGATCCGGTCGATGAGTTCGTGCTGTCCAACTTGCGGAATTACCAGGGCAAAGACTTGGTCGCAATCGATTCGTCTCAGATCGAATTCCCGCCGGCCAGCGACGCCGAGAAGGCGGATGAGGCCAAAGCTGAGGAACAGCAAACGGCCGCCGCCGAGTCGTCTGGTTTCCAGCGCGTACTCGAACTGTTTCGCGAAGAGCTGGGAGACGGGGTGACAGAGGTGCGAGCCTCAAAGCGTCTGACCGATAGTGTCTGCTGCCTCGTCAATCCAGAAGGCTCGATGAGCGCCCAGCTTCAGAAAGTGCTGTCGATGGGGGATCGCGATTTGCCGGTGTCGAAGAAGATTTTGGAAGTGAATCCCTCCGCCCCGCTGATCGCTCGGCT
This sequence comes from Planctomyces sp., assembly GCA_005798445.1. GTDB lineage: Bacteria > Planctomycetota > Planctomycetia > Planctomycetales > Planctomycetaceae > SXKJ01. The sequence continues at coordinate 17,758 of SYJG01000374.1, read as the reverse complement.
GAGCGGAATCGTCGACCGCGCCGAGCAGGCCGCGTTCATCAAGCAATGCGGACGACAGTTGTTCGCGAACGCTCTGTTGCTGGAAGGCGTACCGCTCGATCCGGCCGAGTTGGTTTCGCGAGTGCAAGGCTTCATGCTCGACGCCGCTACCACGAAGTCCAGTTCGTAGTCGTCACCAGACGGTTGTGAGTACACGGCCAACGCCTACAATGCCGCCCGTGTTGGCGAGGCAAAGTGCTCTCGCTGGTCAACCACTAGCATCGTCGTGCGGAGCGGATCGCTCGGTTGCGCGAATCAAACCTGGGAGAGAATTGTCATGGCTTACACCTTGCCCGATCTGCCGTACGCTGAGAGTGCGCTAGAACCACACATCGACGCGAAGACGATGAACATCCATCGCACGAAGCACCATCAGGCCTACATCAACAACGTCAACGCGGCCCTCGAAAAGTATCCCGAACTCGCCGCGAAATCGGTCGAGGACTTGGTACATGGCTTGGCCACCGTTCCGGAAGACATCCGCACGATCGTCCGCAATAACGGCGGCGGACACGCCAATCACTCATTGTTCTGGACCGTGATGAAGCCCAACGGCGGCGGCGAACCGACTGGTGCGCTGGCTGACGCGATCAATCAGAAGTTCGGCAGCTTTGCCGCATTCAAAGAGCAGTTCGCGAAAGCCGCGACGACTCGATTCGGCAGCGGCTGGGCATGGCTGTCAGTCGAGGGCGGCGGCGGATTGCTCGTCGAAAGCACCGGCAATCAGGACTCGCCGTTGTCCGATGGACACACGCCGATTCTCGGTCTGGATGTCTGGGAACATGCTTACTATTTGAATTACCAAAATCGCCGGCCCGATTACATCGGTGCGTTCTTTAACGTCATCAATTGGGATGAGGTCGCTCGCCGATACGCATCCGCCAAGAAGTAGCCGTTCGTGACCCAACCCAGAAACTTTTTTGATCGAAGTCTGGGTAATGCTCACCCATGACGTGAAGGTGGAGAACTTCGCGGTAGAAACGATTGCGATGCTGCTTGAAGTAGAGGCTGAGAAACAGTAACGGCTCGCACAACTCGCCCGTCGAATGCAGCAACAACGCAATCAGCAGTCGCCCCACGCGACCGTTGCCGTCCAAAAATGGATGGATAGTCTCAATCTGTATTTGAACCAAAGCCGTCTTGATGAGCAGCGGCGTCGGATTGTCGTGGAGGAAGTTCTCCCACACTGCGAGGCATTTCATCAGGTCTTGTTGTGGAGGAGGCGCGCGATCCTGATCTACGCTTCCTCGGCTTCCAGCAATTCGTCGTCCACGTCGTCCACGTCGGCAGACTGTTCGGCCAGCGCGCGAGCCGCATCCGGGCCGTGGCGTGGACTCAAGCCCTTCTTCGCCACCGAGTACGTCAGGATCGCGTCTACCGGATGCGCAAAGATGAAGATCAGGCCCACGGCGATCCAGCCTTCCCCGGGAATGGCACGAGTCAAAATTCTAATCGCCCACCACCAACTGATGACGTAGCCGATCAATTCCACCGTCGCGAAATGGTAATGCTTCATGCAGAAGTCGCCCCACGACGGGAAGATCAAACTGCGCAGTGCCAGTTCCTTGGGAGTCCAAAAATCGGAGCCGCAATTCCGGCAGACGTAGCGATCTTTCGGCACGACTTGGAAGCAATGGCTGCACAGGTTCTCGCGCGACTGCGAGACCGTCGGATGAAAGTTCAACTTGCGATAGTTGTCCAAAGCGTCTTGAAAGATCGCCGGCATCGCTTTGCGGTCGAGCTTGGGAAAGCCCGTGAAGGTCACATTCTTGCCATCCTTCGTCTTGAGCTTCAGCGCGCCCATCCAGTTGGGTTGGAACAGATCGATCTCGCTGTAGTAGAGCACCCAAAACGTGTGCGTCGGCTCGCCATTGCTCTTGGAACGGAGCATCAAGATGCGCAGGTTCGTCAGCACGAACACCGTCTGATTCAGAACCGCGGCCCAGTAGGTTCCCATGAACAGCATCTCGGTGGTCGAGCTTTGCGTCCCCTTGGCGACATACAAGACTTCCTCCTTGGGCAACAGCATTTTCTTCAACGTCGGTTCGATCTGGTGAATCAATTTGACTCGGCGTTTGATTTCCCCTTTGGCTCCCCAGCCGCTGATCTTCGCGAAGACTGTCGCCAGCCGATAAGGGATCTCGGCATCGAGCGACAGCTTGAATTTGTTGAGCTGCGCTTGGACGACTTCGGCAGGGGTGAGAACCTCAACGTCTTCTGACATGTCACATCCTTCCGGGGAGTGAATCTTGCGAGGCCGCCACAATCACTTGCATCTGATTCGACCGTTGCTCAACATTTTGTCGACTTGCGCTTCTTTTCGAGCGTCCCGCGCTTCTTGGCCTTCTCGATGTATTCCGGCGCGAACGGAACTTTGCAGGCGGTGCCCCCCATGTCCACGGTGACTTTGCCAATCTTGGTTCCCGTCTGGACAGCCAGCTCCGTGAGCGACTTCACGTAACTTCCCACGGCGATGACAAAGCTGTTCATCAGAGAGCGAACGTTGTTCGGCTGTGTGTGAATCGTCTTCTGCACACGCTGCAAGAGTTTCTTCAACTCAGCCAAGTCGAGGTCCGCGTCTTCCTTGACGGACACCATGCTGCGCAGCGTGGCCCAACCGGCGGCGGCCACGTCTTCCTGTTTGGACTCGATCCATTCCAGAGCCATTTCCCAACCGTGCGGGCTTTGGGCCGCGACCCAGGGAATGGTGTAAGAGATGAGCAAGTCGCACTTCGCCTTCTTGAGCCATTGGCGCAGATCTTTCTTGGTCATCTTCGCGTCATCGGCGATCAAGCCGGCCAAATACATCGCGTCGTAGATGCCGGTGTCATAGAGATCCAACGCCAGCCGGTAATCCTGCTTGATCCGATTTTGGAACTTCTTGAGCTCTTCGACCTTCACTCCGAAGAACGGTTCCGGGATACCGTGATTGCGTAGCGTATGCTTGTAGGCGTCCGTGCCAAGTTTCTTCAGTTCTTTCACAATCTCGTCAGCAGTCATGAGAGTTCTCCCTGTGGAAATAGTGATTTCTGACACTGTTGGCTTCCGAGAATAGATCCTTGGCCGCCACTCAGGCCATTAAGGAAAATGAAATGGAATTGCGGACTCGTCATTGAAATCGACAAATCGATCGGTGTCATCGAAGTGGACGTCGACCCATCCTTGATTTCCCCAGCGGGAATACTCCCACACCGAGTCGTCACGAATTTCGCGAGGCTCGCCCAGCACATTTCGAACCTCGTCCTTGGTCATGCCGACCGCCAAGCGGTTGAGTTGGTAGTAAGGCATGGCGGGACGAACAAGGATGTAAAACCCACTCGCAGGGACCGCGAGCAGTGCAGCGATGACGATCCGCGGTATCCACGATCTCAGTGTTGTCTTTGATGTTGGTGTCATGGCGTCCTAACGATCAATCTCAGCGACCGCCACTTTTGGTTACGTTTGAGCCAGCTCCAATTGCTGGCCGCGTACCTCAAACGATAGCAATTCCGATCTCGTCACAAGAAACTCATCATTGATGACCCATTCCTCGTCTTTTCGAAATCCCGCATACCACGGATGAACTTCCACGCCAGATTGATAAAGCATCAGGCTGCCTCGCGTGTTGGTCGTCGTGTTTCCGCTGTACCAGATGAACGCTGCAGATTTGGAAAAGCGTTCGAGCGGCCGAGCGAGAACGTTACGGCCCGGCTGCCGAACGTGGAGCGGTTTTGACAGACCGATACTTGCCCAAGCTGGCAGCCTTTCGTTCCATACCAAGTGGCTTTCGGACAAAACGCGGTTGGGTGTGAACGGAGGAACTTTCAGATTGGTGGGGCCTTTCCGAAGTTTCCCAGGCCAGCGACTCCGCCAGCCGAGCCACTTGTGGTCGAACCAGTTGTCGATGTGGACGAGGAAGACTTCTCGCATTTGCAGTGCCGCGATGGCTCCGTTCATGATCCGCTGAGCCAACGCCAGGAAAGCGAGATCGTCGTGCTCGGCCGGGATTAACTCGATCATCGATTCGCCTCCGCCGGTCGTAATCCGGATCCCAATTGAAAACCGCGCCTTTGTACGGGAGGGCGAGGCTCCCGCCGCGCCGGTGCGTGAATCACGCGTTCTCTCCGACCCGGCTCGGCAGGAGCCTCGCCCTCCCCCCGCAAGGAGCACAGCTTTTTATTGGAATCCACATCAGACCCGCACGCGCGCCCAATGAATACTCATGCGGTCAGGGGAGCCGGCGTAGAAGGCCAACAGCAGTCGGTCATCTGACAACCGACGAATCGCGGGATGGCCGAAGGTCCATTTGCCCATGTCTTCCCAATACTGAGCGAAGTCGATCTGGTCGCGGCCTTGGGACAGCTTCGCCAATTCTTGCTGCTGATGGACGACCAACCGCGCATCGTTCGGCCAAGTGATCCCGCTGTCCGGCGATTCCCACAGAGTCAGCGTGCCGGGCTGATCGCGGTCCACGACGAAGGCAAACAAACGACCGTCTGCGAGCAACACCGGCGCGGCGATTTGACCGGGCAGCGTCGTCTCGGTTGGTAACGGCAGAGGTTGAGCATCGTGGATCGACGCTCGCAAAAAATGTACTCGGCGATCGCATTTCGCCGCGAGGTCGTGCGTCCAGAACAGCGCGATAAACTCGCCGGGCGTCGCCGTCGCGCACAATCTCTGATCCCAGTAATACAACGAGTGTTCGGGATGCTGAGCGATTCGCCACGGCGGATCGAAAGTGTCGCCACCATCTCGTGAGATCAACAACCATGCGGCGTGCCGCGCGGGTTTGAGATCGTCAAACTCTTTGAAGCTCTCGAACGCGAACGCGATCGTTCCGTCGGACCACAATGTGACCGGACCGCACATCGCACATCCGGTCAAGCCCGGGATCGGCAACTCGCGCCACGGACTCCAGGTCAGGCCCTCGTCATTCGAGACGGCCATGAGTTCTCGACTGCGCAAGATGCCTTCGGTGACGGGATCGAACAGCGGACGCTCGCGATCGCTGCGATCGAACCACGTCGCGAACAGTAACACACGACCCGGAGCGACTTCGACCATCTCGCCCGCGGCGAGCGAACCTGGAGTTCCTCCCAGCCGCGTCTCAAATCGAACTGGGATCGCGGTCCAGGTCTCGCCTCCGTCGGCCGAGCGACACAGGCCGATGGTATTGTCTGGACCATGTTTGGCCGGCCCGACTTGAAACCCCGCCAAAATCGTCCCCGACCGCAGCGGACACAACGCAGTGAAATAACTGATCCGCTCGGCATCGGATCGCTGCGCCGCATCGGAAATCAACCCGCGAGCTTCGAGGTGCATTGCCATCAAATCTGGCTCCTGAAAAATTGTTGATGAACTTCATCGCTCCGCGTACAGGCGACGTTGATATTCCCCACGCGGCCTCAATTGAGATGTTTTTGGCGAGCGGCAGGGCGTCAGCCCTGCCGCTCGCCGAATCTTTGATGACACCCCGTGTGAGGTATCACTTACGAGCCGGACTTGCCGAGGGTTTCCAGGAGTCCGATCGCGGCCCAAGCGGTTCCCCAGTAGTGATAGATTTCGTCGCGAGCTTTCAGGCGTTCTGGCTCGGTGGACTTTGTGATGTTCTTGGACGGCGTGAGCCATGAGCCGTCCGGTTGGTGCGTCGTGAGCAGGAACTTGCGAGCGTCCCGGAAGACGGCCGAGTCATCGCCGGCTTGGACTTTCGCCAGGACGTAGATCGCGAGGCCGGTTGTCATCGAATCGCTGGGGACGCCCTTTTCCCAGCCCCAACCGCCGTCGCTGCTGCGGGCGTCGAGCAACTGCTGACGCAGCTTCGCGGCGTCAGCGACCGAGCCGAATTGTTTTTCAAACAACAGTCGCGTCGCGAGCCATTCGCGATTGTCGGGCTGTGGAGGTTGTTGCCGCTGATAGGCTATCGCTTTCTCGATCACGTCGGATCGCTTCGGCCCCGGCGCATCGTAGGCGGCCAGCGCGAGCGTGGCCCACATCGTGGTCGCTTGATTCGCCGTCGGCAGCGACCAGCGACGCATCGTCGCGAACTGATTGCCGGGAGCCCACGAACCATCCGCCAACTGATTCTGGTGCATCAGTGCGATCGTGCCGTCACGAAAGTCGGGCTGCGACAAAATGCTCGACGTTCCGTGGCTGCCAAGTAGCAGTTGCCCAACAACATCCAAACCTCCACCGTTGCGATCCGGCGCGTTCTGCACCCGCTCGGCGGTCTTGGTGATGATGGCTTGATACGACTTCAATTCGTCCTCGGTCAGCAATGGCGTCAGTTTCGCGACGAACTCGGCTTCGGTCTTGAACGGCTGCTCGATCAGCGGTTTGAGTCTTTCCTTCACGACGTCCGGCAGCTTCGCGGCTTCGACTTTGCCGAGGTCGTAATTCTGCAAGCGAAATAAATTGCGATGCGACAGCGAATCCTTCCGAGACCATTCGTCCCACTCTGACAGCTTTTTGTCATCAACCGTCAGCCCGTGAGTCTGAGCTGCTCGATGCGACCACAACAAAAACGGGACATGATGGCACGACATGCAGCCGCGGTCGTTCATCCACTCCACGCCAGCCTTCTCCAGAAACGGAAGGCTCCGCGACACGGCTTCGCGAACCGCCGCATCACTCGGCGGAACGGCGTCATCCGCCTGGATGACAGCGTTCATCCATCCAAAACAAAAAAGAGGTAGGCACAACCAACGAAACATGGCATGAACTCGCTCTTAGGACAGCAGGCGAATCGACAGTTCTGTGTCCAAACCGGACGCTAGCCACATGATTCATGGGAGGCAACTAGCACGACGCGCATGCGAGTGGCACACACCGAGATCACTCGCTTGCGCGTCGTGCTGATTTCGTAACACACTGCGACGAATTTCCCCAGACCCATGAATCATCACGGCGAGCGCGTTCCAGTTGATCAATGTGAGTGTGTCACGACTTCTTCAGATATTTCTTGATGACTTCTTCGTTGATCTCGATACCGAGGCCGGGGCCGGTGGGAACGTCGAAGTAGCCGCTTTTCAGCTCAAACTTTTTGGTGACGATTTCGTCACGGAACGGGTTTTCGTAAACATCGAACTCCATCATCGGCTCATCGCCGCCGGCGAAGCCTTGGAAGTGCGGGGCCAACAGAGAATTCAATTGCAGCGAGGCGGCGATGACGATCGCACCGGCCCAGCAGTGAGGCAACGCCTGCATGCCGAACAGCCGAGCCATCTCGGAAATGAAGAGCACCTCGGCAATCCCGCCGCACAACGAGACGTCAGCCTGGATGATGTCGAACGAGCGTTTGACGATGTGGTCCTTCGCGGTCGCTCGCGAATCAAGCACCTCGCCGCCAGCCACCGCGATGTCCAAGGATTTCGTCAGCTCGTCGTAGCCGGCGTAGTTCGGGGACTGCGGCAGCGGTTCCTCGAAGCAATAGAAGTCGAGTTTTTCGAGTTCCTTTCCGAACTTCACCGCCTGAGGGAGCGTGAACGCTCCGTTGCCATCGGTGAGCAGTTTCACGTCGGGGCCGACGGCGACACGAATTTTCTCCATGACGGCGAGATCTCGCTTGAAGCCGTAGCGGCCCGTGCGAATCTTCATCGCGAGAAAACCCTTTTTGGCCAGCGCGGCAGCTTCGGGCGGATGTTGGTCCTCGGGGCGAACTCCCTCGACGTAATTCATGGCGGCGGCATAACCCATCACCTTGTCGCGCCGACGTCCGCCGTACATGTCGGCGATCGACAGGCCGAGCGCCTTGCCGCGCAGGTCATGTAATGCGATGTCACAACCCGCGACCGCTCGACCGTCACCAAAGTTGGGAGCCCACAGCGCCGCCCAGAGCTTGCGATGCTCCAGCGGATTCTTGCCGAGCAGCACGTTCTTGAGGTGCCCCTCGATGATGCCGCGCGTGCCGCCAACATCGGCGGTCTCGCCCCAGCCAACGAGGCCGCTGTCCGTGCTGATCTTCACCAGCAGCGCGTCACGCTCGTTCGATTCCGCCACCGACGGCCCGATCGCTTTGGGTAACTTGTGCGAGAGAGCGAACGTCTCGACCTTCGTGATTGTCAGAGAACTCGGTTTTGGGTCCGCCGCGACTGCACTGGAATCGGCGTCGGCCAAAAAGCCGCTGGCGGCTCCCAGGCATCCCGCCGTTGCGGCGCGAACGAAGAAATCTCGACGTGGAAGTTTGCTCGGCATGGTGGACTCCTGGGACGGACACTTTGTTTTTTGAGACCGACGCTGGAAGATACGGCCGCCATGATTATCGAAGTCCCGGACCATCGCAAACGAGAAGGAGTCATCATGCCCGACACACTAACCCGAAGCGCCAGCGAGGGCGAACGCTTCACGACGCCTCGAAACCACGAAAGTCGAGTGAGCATACGCCCTCGCTGGCGCTTCGGGTTAGTGTGGTTGCTAATGCCGAGTTTGCTAAGTGCCGAAGATTGGCCGCAGTTTCGTGGGCCGAATTGCAGTGGCGTCTCGACATCGAAGAAGCCGTTGCCGACGGAGTTCTCGGCGACGAAGAATGTCGTCTGGTCGGCGGAGGTCGGTGACGGCATCGGTTCGGCGACCGTCGCGGCCGGGCGAGTTTTCACATCTGGCATGGTCGGATCAAAGCCGGAAGAGCTGAAATTCGTCGTGTCATGTTTCGAGGCCGCGTCGGGCAAGCCGCTGTGGAAGCGCGAGTTCGATCCCGGCAAGGAGCCACTGCCGACGATTACCGATCCCAACAGCTACGCCTCGTCCACGCCGGCGGCTGATGACGAGCGAGTCTATGTTTACTTCACCCGCCTGGGACTGACGGCTCTCGACGTCCGCGATGGCAAGTCGGTTTGGAAGCGTGATATCCCGGAGCCATTCTTCATTTTTGATTGGGGAGCTGGCATGTCGCCGGTATTGTTCGAAAACAAAGTCATCTTCTGTCAGGACGACGATCTCAGCCCTGCGATTCATGCCTTCGACCGCAAGACCGGCGAGCCGATTTGGAAGGACGATCGCAGCGATATGGCGGTCAGTTACTCGCATCCGGTCATTGTCGAAACCAAACAAGGCCGCGAGCTGGTCGTTGCCGGGACCGGTAAGTTGATTGGTTACGACCCGAACACTGGCAAACGCAAATGGTCGGCCGACCTCTTTTGCCGCAACATTAAGACGACGCCGGTTAGTCACGACGGAGTCGTTTACACCTCGGTCGAGAGCTTCGGCATTTCGTACCAGTGGCGTGCTACGGCCGACACGAACGGCGACGGCAAGATCACTCGCGAAGAGATTCAGCAAAGCCGCAAGCAGAAAGATACGCCGATCCCGGAAGCCTTCTGGAAGAAGTTCGAGCGGGGCGACATCAACAAAGACGGAGTGCTCGAAGGGGACGAGATTGACAAGGCATTCCTCGACCCGAAGAACCAGGGCGGATTGCTGGCCAAGGACAGCCAGGCTCGCGCGGGGGACGAAAAGGATTGGAAGAAATTCGACGCCGAGTCGCAAAAGGAAGCTTCGATTCAAGCGGTGCGCGGCGGCGGTTCGGGTGATGTCAGCAAGACGCACTTGCTGTGGAAGAAGGTCAACAAAGCTCCCGACCATGTGGTCTCGCCGCTGGTGGCGAACGGCCGCATCACGCTCATCAAGAGCGGCGGTTTCTCTAGCGGCTTCGACGTAGCCAATGGCGAGACACTGTGGAATCGACAACGCATTGGCAACGAAGGGAGCTATCTCGCCTCGCCGGTGTACGGTGACGGCAAAATCTATGTGGCCGGTCAGAACGGAGTCATCGTCGTCATCGAGGATGGCCCGAAGCCAAAGACGCTGGCTACGAATGACATGGGCGAGCCAGTCATCGGCACTCCCGCCATCGCAGACGGTCGGATTTACCTGCGGACACGAAGCAAGTTGATCTGCGTCGCGAAATAGTCCGACTGCGCACTTTCGAGCTGGAGTCCCGGCTTTAGCCGGTTGCGGCACCGCCTCAAGGCGGAAGTCCAACGAAAAAGTGCGCTGCAGAAGATAGAAGCCATCGAATGCTCAGGAGTGACAGCTCTCATGCGTGTTTATCGAGAGACCTTTGACGACGGGCCAGGCGGTTGGTTCGGCTTCACCAGCAACTCGCTGGGACCGAAGCCGCTGGAAATTCGCGAGAGCTGCGCCGTCTCGCGCAGTCCGTGGTGGATCGACTACAACCACGCGCCCCCCGGAGCCGGATATCTGCATTTGCTCTACATGTTGCTGACGCGAGGTGCTCCCGGTGAGCACCAGCGAGAGATCTCTGGACTGAATCGGTTCATCACCAATGGGTTCGGAACAGACTTCACGAACGCGCGGATCACGCTGCGACTGAGAGGGGAACTTCTGGATCGCGGGGCCAAACTCCATTTGCTTTGCCAAGGAGTTCACGGCAGCTTCTGCACCGGTTGGCTGCTGACCGGCCAGTCGATTCAAGTCACTCCGGATTGGTCTGAGCAAACTCTGCATTGCGTGCCGGACGAGCGACAGTGGACATGTCTCGGCAGTCGCCACGACCGAGTCGATTACTACGGCCACACGCCGCTGGCAACCGTGCTCGGCGACGCGAACGCCGACATCCTGTTTGTGCTACATCCGTTGGACATCGTCCCGATGGGACCACTCGATGGTGATCCGCATCGACTGCGGCCAGAGAAGGATTATCCCGTGTGGCGCAGCCGTCTGCCCGAAGGCTACGTCCTGCTCGACGAGATTCGGATCGAGTTCCCTGATTAACGAGGCTGCCCAATGCAATTGCCACTGACGCGACGCGATGCTCTGGGAACGATGGCCGCACTGTCGGGAGGGTTGTTCGGCGCTGCATTGCAGGCGGCAGAAACGGAATTTCGTTTGGCGACGTTCTCGGCCGACGTCACGCCTCCGCTCGGTCATCCACTGTTGGCGGGCGCGACGGTGACGCCTCCTGCCAGCCGGATTGACGATCCGTTGTTTGCGAAGGGATTTGTACTGTCGGGAGGCGAACGTCCCATCGTGGTCGTCTCGGTCGATTGGTGTGAGATTCGCAACGACGCCTACGATCGTTGGCGCGATGTGCTGGCCGAAGCCGCGGGCACGTCGCGTGAACGAGTCCTCATCACGTCGATTCATCAGCACGACACGCCGTTGCCCGATTTGGATGCTCAACGGATTCTGGAAAAACACGGCTGCCAGGCGCGCCTTTTCGATTTGGAGTTCCATGAGCGTACCGTGCAATCCGTGGAGAAGGCTCTGCGCGAGGGCTTGTCGCGCAGCCAGCGCGTCACGCACATCGGACTCGGACAAGCTCGGGTGAATGAGTTGGCCTCCAATCGCCGCTACCTGGATGCCGACGGCCGGCCGCACTTCGACCGCAGCAGCATGAGCGGTGGAGATTCCGTCAAACACAACGCTCCCGAAGGGACCGTCGATCCGTGGCTCAAGACTTTGAGCTTTTGGAATGGCGACACTTCGTTGTGTGCTCTGAGCACATACGCCATCCATCCGATGAGCTACTGGGGCACCGGCTGGGTGACAAGCGATTTTCCTGGCCTCGCGCGGGAGCGACGTCAGGCGGATGATCCCAAGGTCTTCCAAATCTACGCATCGGGAGCCAGCGGCAACGTCACGGCCGGAAAATACAACGACGGCCGCCACGACAACCGGCCGATCCTGACTCGCAAGCTGTACAACGCGATGACCGCTGCTTGGAAAGACACACAGAAGTTTCCGCTGAACACGGCCGAGTTTCGCTCCGCACCGTTGCGTCTGGAGCCTCGCAATCATCCGGGCTTCACCGTCGAAGATTTGACGAAACTGCTGTCGCACGCGGACCCGCGCAAACAATCGCTCGCCGCGCTGGGCTTGAGCTGGCGGAAGCGAGCCGATGCGGGGCACAAACTGATCGTCCCCGCGATCGACTTCGGCAAGGCTCAATTGGTGCTACTGCCCGGCGAGTCGTACGTCGAATATCAACTGCTGGCTCAACAACTCCGGCCGGACTCGTTCGTGATGGTGATGGGCTACGGCGAATGCGCTCCGGGTTACGTCGCCATCGATCGAGCCTGGAAAGAAGACGACGGCAATCTCCGGGACTGGTGCTGGGTCGGCCCGTCCGAAGCGGCGATGACCGAGGCTCTCAAGACCGTACTTGTACCGTGCAAATGAGATCAATTCTTCAAATTGGAGTTCCCCACATGAAACGCTATCCCGGCTGCATCCTCTGCACCTGTGTTGTTCCGTGGAACGAGAACTACGAGTTTCTCGAAAGCCTGTTCGTGGACGAGGTGCAACGGATGCTGAAGACGACTCGGCACCTTTACATCTTCGGGACGGCGGGCGAGGGGCACGCAGTCAGCAATCGCCAGTTCAAGCAGATCACGCGAGTCTTCCACGACACAATGCGAGCCGGCGGTGCCGAGCCGATGGTCGGTGTCATCAGCCTGTCACTGCCGACGATCCTCGAGCGGATCGAACTCGCTCATGAGATCGGCGTGCGGCACGTCCAGATTTCGCTGCCGAGCTGGGGAGCGCTCACCGACGACGAAGTCCGCGCGTTCTTTCAGGCGGTCTGTGGTGCTCACCGCGATTGCCAGTTCGTGCACTACAACCTGATGCGGACCAAGCGGCTGATCACTCCGGAGTTGTACGCCGAGCTAGCCGAAGCGCATCCGAACTTTGTCGGGACGAAGAACTGCACCGACTCAATGGACCGGCTGCGCGGGTTGATGACTCTGTCGCCACAACTGCAACATTTTCCCGGCGAGGTCGGCTACATGTACGCCAGCCAATTCGGCGAGTGTGGCTTGCTGGCCTCACTGGCATCCAACACGACGGCACTCCACGAGTTCTTCGAGGCGGGTCGTCGCCGCGATCTTCCGCTGCTAAACGAACGGTATGCCGAGATCGCCGCGATCTTTCAAGAGCTCATCGCTGCCGTCGGCCCGAATGCGCACATCGATTCGGCCTACGACAAAGTCCTGTGGAAACTCCAAGACGAACGCTTTCCGCTGCGCTTGCTGCCGCCGTACGTCGGTGCGACCGACGCCGCGTTTGAACGGTTGAAGGAATTCGTGCAAACGAAGTGTCCGCGATGGGTGCCCGTCGTTTAAACCTCGCGCGGAGTGTCTTGAGAGGTTCGGCGAACGGCAGGGCGTCAGCCCTCCGAGTCAATACAGATGGAATCATTCAGAGGGCTGACGCCCTGCCGCTCGCCAAAAACAACTCATTCGAGACCGCGTTCAGTTAAACGAGTCACTTCACCGTCGGTACCCCAATCCGTTTCAACAGCTCGCGCAATTCCGCTCGTTCCTCGGAATTCAACGATCGCGTCGGCAGACGATTCGGCCCACCCGGCCGGCCGCAAAGTTCTAGAGCAGCTTTGACCACCGGGCTTTCCGCAGCCGTGCGGCCCCACATCTTCGATCGAAAATCGCTCCAGGGCCATTTGGCGTCGGTCTGCATTCGCTGAGCCTCCACATAGTCGCCGGCCTCCAGCCGTCGCCACATTTCGACTTGATGTTCCGGCCAGATCGTGGCCAAGTGAGTGATGAAGCCAGTGCCGCCAAGCATGTGATTCATCACGGCCAATCCCTGGTTGTCCACAACGGCGAAGCGATCCGCGAAGCGATGAACTCCGCGAACGTAGCTGTAGCCGCCGTCGGGAGTACACCACTTCAATGACACGCAGCGCGGTAATTCGGCCAGCCGAGCAACTTGGTCGAGAGACAGGTTGTAGCCCTCCCAATGCGTGTTGTAGATCATGATCCCGATGCGACTCGTCGCGTCATGGACGGCTTGAAAGTAACGCAAGCAATCCTCATCGCTGGAGGCATAGTAGTAGCCCGCGCTCATCTGAATGGCGTCGGCCCCGATCTGTTCGGCCCACTGAGCCAGCTCGATCGAGACGGTCGGATTCGTGTCTTGAGCACCGACGATGACCGGCACCTGCCCCTGCGCGGCTTCGACGATCGTTCGCGCGGCAGCCTTGCGTTCTTCGAGCGTCAGCATCGGAAAGTCGCCGCCAGCTCCGACCGCCAACAGCACCCCTTGGCCGAGTGTGACGCCGCGGTCGACGACGAACCGCACGTTCTCACGAATCGCGGCGTGGTCGATCGACAAATCGTCATTCAGATTCGTGATGACCGGAATCATCGGCCCGCGAAGAGTCCGTTTGACTTGAGCGATATCGGGCATGGAATCTCCTTTGGAGTGCGGTGACCTAAGTCACCGCTTTTCAAAACTCGCTGATTTGTCACACGACCAAAGTGTGTTGAAAAGCGACGACTCAGGTCGTCGCAGGCCAAAGTTAGCCACTCCGGACTTCGCGGTCACGCTCGCAACCGACCAGCGGCAGTTCGATCCACGTCGCTTGCCGAGCGTGCGAGGCGTGGCAGGCGACAATGACTTCCAACGATTGCAGTGACTCTTCCGCAGAGCAACAAACCGACGTCCCGTTTTCCAACCAGTCGACGATTTCACGCACCGCCTGATCCATCGAACTGCCCGCTTCGGCCGAGGGTGCCGCCAAGACGTTGCGGCCACCCTTCCAGGTTTCAATCTCCGCGACTCCGCCAGAGACGCGAGCGCGGCCGAGGGTTCCTTGCACGACGATCTCCGCCGGGCCGGATGGATTGTCAGGAGCATGAACGTGGCCGATCAGTCCGTCGTCGAACTTCAGCATTGCCCAGCCTCCGGGATCGCGGAACTCCGAGCCTCGGCAATCGGGCCGGCCAGTCGAATCGAGCATGGCCGAGGCCGCCTGTACTCGGCGACCGGTCAGCATCATCGCAGCGTCGATAAAATGCGTGCCGACGTTGCCGAGCCGGCCGGTCCCCCATTGCAGCCAAACCCCGGTGAGTTCGCCCAGTTCGCTGGCGGCGATGCGGCTTCGCAGCTCGCGAAAGTGCGGATGAAAGCGGCGATTGTGATTGATGACCAGCAAGCTTCCGGACTGCTGACAGGCAGCGATCATCCGCTCGGCATCGGCCAAGCGAGTGGCGATCGGCTTCTCACAGAAGATCGCGCGGACGCCCCTCTCGGCACAAGCGACGACCAGCTCCGCATGGCTCGACGCAAACGAGGCGACGCCGACGATGTCCAGCTTTTCGTGGGCGAGCATCGCCCTCCAATCGGTGTAGGTCCGCGCGTTCGTGCGTTGAGCGAATCGTTCACGACGCCCAGAATCGCGGCTGCTGCCGGCGACCAATTGCACTCGCGGATGGCTCGATAGGGCTTCTCGGTGCGTGCCGTCGAGATCTTCCACACGCTGTCCCAAGCGGTCGCCGGAGACTTGATCGCCACCGCCGATGAAGCCCAAGCCGATGATTCCGGCGCGATATTGAGGAGTGCTCATCGACGGCTCCGAACTTCTGATGCAGGGCAAGACAAAGAGAAGGGTACGACGAATTGAGGGAGACGACGAATAAGGCACGAGCATTCGTCGTCTCCCTCAATTCGTCGTACCCTTCTCTTTTTATTCGGAACCCCATTCGTCTCGCCAGTTGCCTGCCTCTCCCGTTCACCGCGCGATCCTGTTAGAAAGCCACGCCGAAAGAGGAGATCTCGTATGACGGCGGCCAATTCCCCGACTACAGCAACGTCTGAGTCCAGCGAAGACGATTGTCCGCTGTCGGCGGCTCAGCAGGCTCGCAACATCTTTTGTTTCGCGGGATTTTGGTGCTTGTTCTATTTGGCGGCTCCGGTGTCGTACGTCGGGCCGACGCATGCCAACTTGCTGAAGGAATTGGGCAACAGCGACACGGTGGCCAATCTGCCGCATGCGGTCTATCAATGGCTGGGCGCGTTGCCGATCGTGGTCGCCTGGTTTTTGCCGCAGCCCAAGATGCTCAAGCCGCTGCTGGTGTACCCGTTGATCTTGATGGCGACCGTCACGGGTGCGGTGTCGCTCGCAATCTGGTTGAAGCTGTCGGCGAGTGTTGTGACGACGATGGTCATCACTCACGGTGCGGTGCTCGGCATGAGCAACGGGATCCTGCTGACAACGCTCTGGGAAGTGTTGCGTCGAGGCGTCTCAACGTCGCGACGCGGTCATGCCTTGGGTGTGACTTTCGGAGTCGGCCCGTTGTTCGCCTGCATCGGATCGTTGGCTCAACAAGCTCTGTTCTCCAAGAACCCGATTGCCGGGATGTCGCTGGGGCTGGCGTTTCCCCAAAACTATCTGGTGCTGTTCGCGGCGGCGGCTCCTCTGTTCTTGTTGCTGCCCTTGCTCGCGGCCTCCTTTGTCGTGCCGCTGCCGACTGACGAGCCGACCGGCCAATCACGTATCACCGAGATCGTCGGCGGACTGCGAGACTTCTTCACCTACCGACCGTTGATCTTCGGAGCCGTCGGCTACCTCCTGGTTTACTCGGGCGGAAATGCGATTTTCGACAATGTCTCTCTGCACGCCAAAGATGTGCTGGGTGAAACGTCCGCCAGTTCGATGGGGACGCAGGGGTTCCTGCGTTTCGGCTTCAAAGCCTTCGCGGGGGTGTTCCTGGGCTGGCTGCTGATCAGGACCAATCCGAAGACGATGCTGCTGACGACGACGATGATCCTGGTGATTGGCATGTGCTGGGTGCTCAACGTGACCGGTTCGTGGTACTTGATGTCGTGCGGGTTGCTTGGCGCGGGCGAGCTGTTCGGGGTCTACTTTCCGAACTACATCGCGACGTCGTCCAGCAAGTCGCAAGTGCGAGCGAACATGGCGTACTTGAGTTTGCTCAGCTCGCTTGTCGGTTTCGCCTCGGTGCTCTTCGGATTGATCTCTGATCGCTGGGGCCGGATCGCCAGTTTTTACACCGCTACCGGAATCCTGCTGGCTGCGATGGTGCTGATGGCCTTGGTCTTGCCGGCGCGACCGGCTCCACAAGATGCGAAGTGAGAAAGTCATGGGAACAGAATCCATCGCGGCGATCGACGTTCATGCGCACTTTGGCTGCTACGACTGTGGTCGGCCGGACCTGATCAACGAACTGATGACCGGCGACGCCTCCGTCGTTGCCGATCGAGCAAGGCAAGCCAACGTGCGGCTGACAATTGTGTCGCCGCTGGAAAGCCTGGTGCCGCGCGGAAAGGCGGACGCCGTCGTCGGAAACCGCAATGCCGCGACCATCGTCGCCGCCACGCCGGGACTGTTGCAGTACGTCGTCATTGATCCACGCCGCCCCGAAACGTACCAGCAGGCGGAGGAAATGCTGCAACTGCCGACTTGCGTCGGGATCAAGATTCATCCCGAAGAGCACATTTATCCGATCCAGGACCACGGAGCGGCGATTTTCGAGTTCGCAGCACGACATCAGGCCGTCGTGCTGTCGCACAGCAGCGAGAAGAACAGTCTCGCTGCCGAATTGGTCATCTTCGCGAATCAATTCCCCGAAGCGAAACTAATCCTGGCTCACATCGGCTGTGGCTGGGACGGCGACTGCACGCACCAGGTCCGAGCGATCCAGCAAAGCCGTCACGGCAACGTCTTTGCCGACACGTCGAGCGCTCGGTCGATCACCCCCAATCTCATCGAATGGGCCGTGCGTGAAGTCGGTGCCGAGCGTGTGCTGTTCGGCACGGATACACCGCTGTACCACACGTCGATGCAACGCATCCGCATCGATCACGCCGACCTGACCGACGGCGAGAAGCGGCTGATTCTCTGCGAGAACGCCGAACGACTGTTTTCATTACCCAAGGCTTAAACCCCACGCGGCCTCGAATGAGATGTTTTCGGCGAGCGGCAGGGCGTCAGCCCTCCGAGTGATTCCCTCTGTTTTGACTC
>SYJG01000373.1 GCA_005798445.1 Planctomyces sp. | reverse complement strand
CACCGCCAACATCCTTCGATCCCCCCAAGAGTCTGGTGTTCGTCACCACAACTCTCGGCTCGGATCGCTCAATAACGGTGGCTCCCTTTTCGACGCTCATTGTCCCCTCACACTGGCCCCCTTTCTGACGCTCATCACCAACGGCTTGTTCAACTCGTCGATCAACATTTGCCGCACGACCTTCGCGTCGGCTCCTTTGAGTTCCTTCATGATCTGGCCGATCAGCGAGCCGGCGGCGGCTTGTTTACCCGATTTGAAATCGGCGACCGGTTTCGGATTGCGAGCGATCACGCCGACGATGACCTGCGTGATCGAGCTGGTATCGGTGACGACGGCGAGTCCTCGCTCGGCGATGATCTGTTCGACGCGAGCGATGCTGAGGTCGGCTCCCCTGCCCTCTTCGTCTGCGGCGTCGTGATCGGCCAGCAGCGCCACGAACACCTCGCGGGCACTTTTCACTGTGAGCTGATTTGTGGTGACTCGCTTCAAGAGTTCGCCCAGTACGTCCGGGCGAACCGGGAAAGCGTCGATGCCGAGGTTACGTGCGTTGAGTTCGCGTTGCACGTCCTGTGTGAGCCAGTTCGCCGCCTGCTTGCCGTCGCCGCAGAGCTTCGCGACTTGCTCGAAGTAGTGGGTGAAGTGATCTCCCTGCGAGACGATGACGTCGGCGTCGTAGTGCGACAGGCCAAGCTCCGTCCGGTAGCGCCGCCGGCGAGAGGCGGGAAGCTCGCAGAGTTCGGCTTTGACCTCGGCGAAGAACTCGTCGCTGACCGTCACCGGCGTCAGATCTGGATCGGGGAAGTAACGGTAGTCGCTGGCCTCTTCCTTGCCGCGTTGGGCGAACGTCTCGCCTCGATTCGCGTCCCAGCCTCGCGTTTGCTTCGCGACGTCGCCGATCTTCGCGTGAGTCCGCTCCCACTCGGCGATCTGCCGAGCGACTTCAAACTCGATGGCCTGTTCGACACCGCGAAAGGTGTTGAGGTTTTTGATCTCGACGATTGGCGTCGCGATCTTCTGGCCGTCGTCGCCGTGAACCCACAGGTTGACGTTTGCGTCACAGCGCAGCGAACCTTCCTGCATGTTGCAGTCGGAGACGGCGATGTACGTCAGCAACAGTTTCAACTCTTCGAGGTATTTTTTCGCTTCGGCCGCCGAACGCAGGTCCGGTTCGCTGACGATCTCCAAGAGCGGCGTGCCGGCTCGGTTCAAATCGACGTGACTGTCCTGTCCTCGACCCGACTCGTCGTGCATATTCTTGCCAGCGTCCTCTTCGAGGTGCGCGCGAATTAAGCGAATCTTCTTCGTCTCGCCCTTCTCGACGTCGGTGTCGATCTCGACAAAGCCGTGGCTGCTGAACGGCAAGTCGTACTGGCTGATCTGATAGCCCTTCGGCAAGTCGGGGTAGTAATATTGCTTGCGGTCCCATTTCGTGAACCGCGCAATATCGCAATTCAGAGCCAGCGCGGTCTTCAGCGACAATCGGAACGCGGTGCAATTCATCACCGGCAGCGATCCCGGCAGTCCGAGACAGACGGGGCATGTTTGCACGTTCGGGTTGTCGGGATTGAAGGCCGACGAGCAGCCGCAAAAGATCTTCGTTTTCGTCTGCAATTGGACGTGAACTTCCAGGCCGATGATGGTTTCGTAGTGCATGAGGATCTTCTTGGGATGCGGTGGCGAAAGTAGCCAGCGGGATTGCAGCAAAGGCGTCGCTGGGTTGCAATCACGGACGTGGGCTGTAGAAGAGAGGTCGTGAGGCATGCCAGTTTCCAAACGGAATCACCGCCTTTGGCTGCAAATCGCGGTGGTGCTCGTTACGTTCGCAGCCCCGGCGGACGCGGCCGACCGACTGGCGGGTGACCTCGTCTCGTTGCGGAACGGTTCCAAGCTGCGCGGCGTTCTGTTCGAGCAGTCCGACAAATCCATCACGCTGCTCGTCTCGGCGAAGTGGCTGTCGGCCACGAACGCAAAACTGCATCAAACGTCTCGATCGCAGACCATCTCCGCCAACAGGGCGGGACTTGAGCAAGCCGTGCGGCGGTTGACTGCCCAGCCACCGCCAGCCGGCGATGCGGCGGTCGCCGCTTTTCTCGAACAGCAGTTGCAAGAGGTGCAGGCCGAGTTGGCGAAGGCCGACAAGTTTGATCCGGACCTCCTGTGGCAAATGCTGTCGATGAAGGATGTCGCACGAGTGGATGCCACCACGCCAGAGTATCGACAATTGCTGACGTGGGCGTGGACGGAAGGACTCGATCGCGCGGAGACTCGTTCCGTCGAGGAGATATTGCGTGACTTGAAAGCTCGCAACGTGTCACCGGTCGGCTGGCCACTTTCGTTCATCGAGCGCGTCCCGGCTCGCGAGCAGACCGAGAATGAGTGGGCTGCTCGGCGAGCGTTGGTGGATTACTCGCTGGGACAACGACTCGATTTTCAGGGAACCGGCGACGTGCTCGCTCGCGCAGGAAAAAAGGCTCAGGCAGACGTCGGTCAATTGCTTGTCGGATTGCTGCGGCAGCAATTGCAATCAAATTTCGGCGATTTGCTCGGTGAGCCTCGTCACGCGAAGAACGGTCGGGACAATACCGCGAAAGTTGAGTCGCTGGCGAAGGCGATTCAGACGGCCGAATCGGAAAAGCAGAACGGCTTCCGCGTGACGCGACTGGAACTGGCAAGCGACTTTCAACAAGCCACCGTGACGACACAGTTCGTTGCTCGTCTGGCAGACGGTTCCTGGCGAACGATCTTTCAACACACCGAACGCGCGGATGCGAAACAGGCGCGACCGGAGATCGAGAAACGAATTCAAGACGATCCGCAGGTGAAGAAAGTGCTCGATCTGACTCGGCAACTGGGAGTCGCAGCCGACGAACAAATCCAGCAAGCCATCCGATTTGGTGCCGCGACGGTGGCCGCTCAGCAATCTTGCGACCGCGAGTTCGCCGCGTTTCGCGATGTCTATTTGCCGTCAATCGTGAAGCCTACGCTGTCCATCGGACGTGAGAATTTGCCAAAAGACCGATAGCAAAAAAATGAGCCGGACAGGAAGTGTGTCCGGCTCGGAATGAAATCCCCTCGCATCGGTTGTTACTTCTTCACTTCGCTCTCCGGAATCATGGGAAGCGGGACGTAGGCCGGATCAATCGCCGGAGCCGCCGATTCGCGAGTCTCCGGCGTCGGCTGGAACAGCAGGAAGAACCCACCGCCCCCGCCACCGCTGATCGAGTTCACATTGTAGATGTACTCTGCGTTGAGCGCCTTGGTGATCTGCGTCTGCACTTTCTGCAGGTGCGCCGATGTGTACGGGTCCAGGTTGCCTGGGGCTTCCTTGAGAATCCGATCCACGTTCGCCAAGACTTTTTTCACCTCGACTAAGGCCAGGTTGGCTATTGCTTTGCTCGCTTCGGTGTCAGTGAATTTCGGCGGCAAAGTCAACTCAATCAGACGATCAATGTGCTCCTGCTGCAAGTTGCGCCGCAGGCTGCTGATCATTGGAACTCGCGGCGTGTGCGGCTTGTCGGGATTCTTGTCCGCTTCACGCCAGACGTTGGCTGTGATTGCCGAAAGAACCTCCGGCAAAGTGACGGCATCTTGATCCGGCGGGATGGTCAACTCGTTGTCATAAATGCGGCGGAGCGCTGTCGGCCGCAGCAGTGACGACATGATCGAGGTTTGAAATCCGGCGATCTTGTCGTTGATCGGCCAAGTCGGATCGGAAGAATCGAAGCTATCACCGTCGATCCACTTGTCTTTGGTCATGCGAGCCAGCAAGGCCGGCGTCAGACCGAACGCGCTGTCCTCAAACGTATTCTCAATCGCAAACTTCAGAGCCTCACGCTGTAACGCAGCCGGGACCGGTTCGATCGGAGCACGACCGTTCTTGTCCCCCTTCTTGTCGCGATTAACGAACGCTCCGCCGAGCCAGTTGGCCATCATGCCGACCGACTGCATCTGCATGTTGAAGGTCAACTCGTACCCTTGTCGCGACTTGCCCCACGATTGTCCGTCTTTGACGAACTTGTCGAGAATCTTCGCACGGTTGTTCTTGATGAGCCGGATTTGATTCTGAGCGTAATCGAGCGGGTTCTTGCTGAAGTCGTACCGGCGCGCCAGCGGGTCTGGCCCCATTGTGTCTTCGTCGGTCGCGTACACCAGTTCCGGCTCCGCCACGCGGTCGAGGATCGGCTTGAGGTCGGCCGCGAACGTGTAGCCGTATTCGATAGCCCACATGTCGTAAGGTCCGACGCCCATCATCGACCAATCCCCCTGAGCCTTGTTGTTGGGATCAGCCGGGACGTGCATGTTGATCGGCAAATAATCCATGACCGAACCGGCCAGCGGCTTTTTGCCTTTGATCTCGTCACTGTTGATTTGGGCGAGCGTGTAGGCGCTCGACGCTTTGAAGTTGTGACGGAGGCCGAGCGTGTGTCCGACTTCGTGAGCCACCAATTCTGCCAACAGCGGGCCGATAAATGTTTCCGGCATCCCGTCGAGCTTCGGTTCTTCGGGAGCGGCCGGAGCACCCGGCGCGGCCGGTTGCTGATCGTTGATGCCGCCGATTTCCGCCATGTCGAACGTCATACGAGCCATCGCCAGATCAAGCATCTTGGCTTGACCGGCCATGCACATGCCGTTGACTTGGCTGGTGCGGCCGAGCAGGCCGTCCATGGGATCGTCACCGAACAACATCGTGCGATTCGCCGACAGCGGATGCCCAGCGAACGGTGTGGCAGCGTCACGTTGGATCTGCTGAGCCACTTGACTGCGTTGCGACGGCGCGGCCAGACGAACTCGCGGATCCCAATTCGGATGCTTCGCCAGCCAGGCGAACGTGTCGGGATCAAAGCCTTCCATCGCGAGCGTCGGCAGCACGTCGTTGAACTGACGATTGAAATGCCGAATCCAACCATCGGTGAGCACGATGTCCGCGTCAAGAATTTCCCCCGTCCACGGATTGACGCGGCTGGGGCCGATCGCAGTGCCTACGTTGTTGTTTAACCAGCGGATGAAGTTCCAGCGGACATCTTCCGGGTCTCGGTCCATGTACAAACCGGTCTGCGCATCTTGCTGCAAGACTTCGATCGCGCCGACGATGCCGACCTTCTCGAACGCCTTGTTCCAGTACAACGTTCCCTCTTTGACCCAGCGGCGGTAACGGACGGGAGTCGTGTGCTCGATGATGAACGTGATCGGCTTGACCGGTGGGCTAAGTTTGAGTGTCGGATCCCGCTTTTCCAGATGCCACCGATTGATGAACCGATTGCGCGTGTCGTCGGAAACGTACTTGCCGTAGTCGCTGTAGCCAGTCGTGAAGTAGCCAATCCGTTCGTCTGCCTTGCGCGGCTGGTAGCGCGTGCTTGGAGAAATCACACTGATCGAGTAGTGCAGCGTCTGCAACTGACCGGCACCGCTGGGAACTTCAAACGCGACTTCGACGTTCTCGCGAAAGACCTTGGCCTTCTTGACCATGACAATGTTCGGATTGCGAATGCCGGAGGCCCCGCTGCGTCCGCCACCAAAGAACAAGCTCGACTGCCCGATCAGTAGTTGATTGAGGTCGATGATCGGCGAGCCTTCGGGACTCATCGTCAGGATCGGCACCTCGGTGATCAACTTATCGGTGAAGAGCCGGTTGACCGAGCTTTTCGACTCATCATCGCCACCAGATCGAATGTCGATGTTCGGGTCCATGAGCGCAAGTCGCTTGTCGTAGCGCCGCCAGTAGACAACTCGGTCACCCGCTTGCAGGCCGGCAAATTGAGCTCCGCTGGCGACCGTCATCGCCATGAAATACCTCTGACTCAAATAATCACGAGGCAGTTCTGCCAGGACGTGTCCGTCCTTCGCTCGGACATACAGGTTGTAAAGCGCCATCTCACCTTCGGGCGGCAAGACCTTTCTGAAGTCCTTCAGCACGTCGGCCGCCGGAGGAAATTCCGGAGGAGCCGGAGCCTGTGCTCGCACATTGCCAGCCATGACCGTGATCGCCAGCAGCAAACCAGCGAGACCCAACCAACCGCGTCGCCAATCAGAGGATTTCATAAGCTCACCTTCTCGCTCAGAATTGGGGAACTTTGGGAACCACGACTTCGGGGACATCCCAGAGCGTGCCGAATCAGCGAAGATCGGACCGGGGCCAACGTTTGACCGTCATTTTGCCCGACCCACACAATCGCCATAGGTTGCCAAGTTTAGCTGCGGTTCGGCCGATGGAAACTCAGGAGGCCAACTTCCTGGCAATTTTCCTCGGACGGATGAATCGTTTAGAGACGATGTGACCGCTGTGTTGCAGGAACACAACATCGAAATCGTCGCAGCATCTCGTGAAACCACGGCAATCGTGCGCGCATCATCGATGGCGATGGACGTTTCGCAAAAGTGGCCGAGGTCCTGGCGGGAATACGCAGTTGCAGGCGCTCGACATCTTCGACCAACCCCCGAAGCGTGGTTCAACAACTCAATTCAGCCGATGATCCCAAAACGTCGTGAAGTCGCCGCCAACAAGTCGTGAAGTCGCCGCCAACAAGAGGCTTCGCTCACAAGCAACGCACGACAACGCAAGTGATGTTGTCTTTGCTGCCGCCATCTTCGGCCGCTTTGACGACCGCGGCCGCGGCAGCGTTCAAGTCATCTTGTTTCAACAATGGTATGACTTGTTCGAGATGGTTCTTGATACCGTCCGTCACTCCGTCCGAGCACAACATGAACCGGTCACCAGCTTGAACGTCGAGCACTTTCGCTTCAGTACCGGTACCACCTTCTTTTGTACCAAGGTAACGGTACAACACATTCTTGTAGCGGTGCGTCTTCGCTTCTTCCGCCGTGATCGTGCCTGCATCAAACAGTGCTTGCGTCAGCGAATGGTCTTTGGTGATTTGTTCGAGCTGATCGCCACGTAGGCGATACACACGGCTGTCTCCAATGCCACCGACGTACAATTTGCCGCCAACAACCAGCATGAACGCCAGCGTCGTGCCCATATTGAGATATTCGGAATCGAGACTGGACAATGCCATGATCTCACCATTGGCGAACGCGACCGCTTCGTCGAGTCGCTTCAGGACTTCATCAGAAGTGGCGTTGTCGAAGTCAATCGTCTGTTCCAACCGATGCGGGATGATGTCAGTCGCTAGCGCGCTGGCCTTCTCACCGGCGCTCTGGCCTCCCATGCCGTCAGCCACGATGAAGAATCTGCCGCGCGGATCGACAACGAACGAGTCTTCGTTGTTCTCGCGGTAGTTCCCTTTAATGCTCAGGCTTCCCCAACGCACTTGAACCATCGTGATGACCAGTCGAAAAGTGGCCTGCCTTCGCCGAGCGCGAAGGCTATCCCAAAACCGTCTTCACCAAATCTTGAACACCCAATGTCGAAGCACTCACAAAGTACTCACCCGCCTCGAAGCCAGCACTCTCGCCGTACAAACGATTCTGGCTTTCCACCAATCGAAAGACATTGTCCTTCGCCGGCGGAAACTGAGTCTTATAGGCCCGGATCGCCGCGAGTTTAAGCTCCAACGTCTCGGAAATATTGACCACGAACCCGCTGCCGCCATGTTCGCTCCGCGTCAACTGCCTCAATCCCAGAGGATACCACACTTGCTTGCGAACGCCGTGCGGCGGCCAGCCTGAAAAATGTTCGTCCCACTTTGATAATCGCGAATAGAACACTGCGGCGTCCGTGATTTGCATGGCCTGCCAATGATCTGGCGAAGCCAAGGGAGTCTTATCGAGTATGCCGAGCACGACGCTTGGCCGATATTTGCGGAACAGCGTCGCCAACGCCACCCGCGACTCGAACGAATCGAACAGCCTCCGATTGGGCAACGTCAATGTCTCGCGCATCGAGACGCCCAGGATTTTTGCCGCCGTGGCCGCCTCAGTTAGTCGAACTTCCGGCCCGGGGCTGCCGGGAGTCGGCTCGCCGTCGGTCAGATCGACAATCCCGACTCGATATCCCTGACGTGCGAGTTTGGCCAGCGTCCCACCACACGCGATTTCCACATCGTCCGGGTGCGCGCCGACCGCGATGACATCGAGTGATTCGGGAAACGACACAGACATGGCTGGCCTCAACTCGGAATCGTGGCTGTCGGACACACAAACTCTCGAATCAATTTCGCCAACCGATGCGGGTGAGTCAGAAAAGCCAACAACCCGGTCGAGTGCAGGAACTCGGTGCGGACATTCGGCAACAGTGCCGTCAACTCATCGCGGCAACGGGCCTGCGTCTCCCCTTCGCCCTCGACCTGCAACAACAGCGTCGACGTCGCGAGTTGATCCAGCCGCGATCGTGCATCGAAGCGGCTGAGCATTCCGAATCGCCGAGCCAACTCGGCCACTGGCGTCCTGCCCGCATTGTCGAGATAGAACATCCACCGCGTCGGATCGATCGGCGGAAACCACAACCGATGTCCGCGCTCTTGCAGTCCTCGCCACAGCGGCGTTGATTGCACTCGTCCTGGCATCCAGCGCAACACGCTCGCGGCGGCGCGTTCAAACACCGTCAATGGCAAGTGCGCGAACGCCGCGTGCAACGTCAGGCTGCGAACTTGTGAACCTAGCCGAAGCGCTGTCTCCAGCGCAAGCGCGGACCCGAACGACGTCCCGAATAAATGACAGCCCTCAGAGCCAGCGAACTCTTGGACAACATTCGCGACCGCATCGGTCAGATGCGACCACGTCGCCCGCCGGCCTGTCGGATAGTCAAGCAGCACGCAGCGACAATTCGCTTTCAGCAGATAGACACACAACGCGAATAACTCGTGTGAACCACCCAGCCCGTTGAACATCACCAGCGTCGGCCCCTTACCCCAAACGCGACCGACAATGCGTCCGGCACTCGTGGCTGTATGCCACGCCGTGCTTTCTTCTCGAAATGCGGCCAGCACTTGCGGCCACAGCAACGGCGGCGGGCAACCCTCGCGCGGCGGCATCCCGGCCAACAGATTTGCCTCGGGCAATTCGCCCGCATAATGCGACTCGCCACCACAACATTCGACCTCGGCTGGGACGCCGTCGAGAACTTCGGAAGACTCCGGAACGCTGCTCATGGCCGACAATAATTCCCAAACGGAACCAGCGGATGTGACAGCATCATGCTAGGTGCAACCCCAACAAATGGAAAGCACCGCACAATACATCTCTATGACCCGAATTCTCTTTCAAATCTCGCTGGGCATCGAACCACCCTCCGCACCGCATGAGCTACGTTGACGAAATCTTCCACTCTGGAGAAACCGCATGACCCAACGGCACGCTTTCCCTCGCAAAAAGTTGTTTGTCAATCGAGAGATCCAAGGCCGCCTGCTCGCCCGTACTGCGCTGTATTGGGTTCTGTACCACGCGGTGCTGTGGATGGCGATGTTCTTTTTCCGCTATGCCGAACACCGCGGAGCCGTCATGGCCGGCGCAGAACCTCGGCAGTTTTCGGACCTTTATGGACAATTCGTGCATGAGCATCAATCGCTGTGGTTGTGCGCCTTAGCGATTCTGCCGATCGTCCTGTGGGACTTGCTGAAGTTCAGCCATCGAGTCGTCGGACCACTCGTTCGATTTCAACGGACGTTGCAAAGCCTCACTGCGGGACAGACCGTTCAAGAAGTGCGACTCCGCAACGGAGACCTGCTTTTTGATCTCCAAACCACGTTCAACCAGTACCTCGCATCGCTTCGTACACTGCAATCCGAAAGCAAATTCGCGGCTCAATTGGGCGGAATGAATGCACCAAACTCCGATGACGAATTGATCGAGTCGCAACTCACCAAAGAATTGCAGCAGTTGCACACCGAAGTTCAAGCGGCTTGCGCCCCAATCCACTCAGCAATTCAGGGCACCGCTCGCTGACGCTGCGCAGGTTCTACGAGGTGCCCAGCGTTTCGTCGGCTGAGCACACGATCTCGTAGGCCGTCAGAGCATCGTCCGCTGATCGTAGTTCATCCAGGAATCCGGGGAGTTGTATGATCCTCCCCAACCGCGAGAGCACATGCAGATGCGTGCGTGAATCGCGACACAGCACCAAGAAGAACAGATCGGTCAACTGCCGCTTCGGCGCGCCGAACGGGATTCCGGAAAAAGTCCGGCCGAAAGCGATCACCGATTGACCGTATGCTTCCGGCAACGGATTGCGCGGATGCGGGATCGCGATGCCCGACTCGAAGCCGGTCGACATCACTTCCTCTCGCTGCTGCACCGCTTGCAAGACATCGGCAGGTTGCCAAATCTGCCAAGTGCGTCCCGCAACCTCGATCAAGCACTCTAGAACCGAACGCTTCGTGCGTGCCTCCAGCGGGACCTGCACAGTGTCTGGATGCAACAAACTCCGCACGGGACAGCGAATGTCCGCTTCAGAGTCTTGATGCGCGCGTTCGAGGCCGTGCAGTTCGTCCCCAGAATACTCACGCATTTCCTGCTCGAGCCAGTACATGACTTCGGCGGGATGAAACTGCCACTCCGCTTGCAACTTCCGGCCCGGAATGCGGCCGCGCTGCACGAGCTTCTCGATCTCACGACGATCCCGCCCCAAAAACTGCGCGAGTTCTTCCAGCGACATCCAGTCGTGCATGTCCCAACCCTCAGCTCCAATAATCGGAGGGGGGCATGCTATCGCGACCACACCTGAGATTCACGCGGCTTTTCGACCAATTACCAGTGCCAACTCAGCGGTTCACTGGGCAAATGTCGGCGAAATTCTGCCGACAATGCTGTAACCAATCCTGATCCACCGACTGCCAAAGGGACTCGGACCAGATTTGATAATCCACGCAGCCGCGATACCCGGCGTCGATCAGTCCCTTTAAAATTCCAGCCACAGGCAGAATCCCTTCACCGGGTAAAACGCGGTCATACTCGCTCGTTCCCTCAGGTGAAGCATCACTGACTTGCACGACTCCGATTCGAGACACCAATTCCGGAAGCCGTTGCAGCAGTCCTCTCTCTGGCCAAAGGTGATAGACATCAAACGCCAACTGCATTGCTGGATGGTTCACTCGGTCGAGGATTGCCAGCGTCTCATCCAGGCAGTGCAAGAACGTCCAATCTCGGCAAAATACTTTACGCATTGGCATCAGCGACAGAGTCACATCGTTGTCTGCCGCTTCGTCGGCCAATTCCTTCAGCGAGTCAACCACCAACCGCGTCGCGTGTTTCGTAATGTGATTGTTGATCGGTCCAGTCACGACCACCAATGACCTCGCCCGCAACACTCCCGCCAAATGAATCAAGTCCAGCGTTTCCTCCAAAACGTCATCCAATTCATGGCCGAACGCGCCAGTGAATCCACCGGCAAACGACAACGTCGAGACTGACATCCCATTCTCGCTCAGCCACTCCAGCCCGCGGTCTTCGCCATACTCCAATAGCTTCGGCAGCCAAACGCCCATCGTGTCGATCCCGGCCAACCGATACCGCAGCACATCTTCTTCAAACGACCAACGCAAAGTCGATGACTGATTGAGTGAAAGCGTTGGACCGTGATTCAATGGCTCCAAGCTTTTCTGCACAACTCTTGGCTGACGGACTTCTTTTCTCTGACGGGCGGCGGGAAAAGATCGGCTCAAGATAGGCCCCACTAGAAAAGAACAAAGGAATGAACGAACAATGCAGCCATAGATTCCATGAAAAAATCACAACGACTGGCTGAAACGATTCAACGAATGGAAGTGACTGTGGAACAGACGCTTTTCAAGAAATGTCAAACGGATTCAATTCAAAAGGAGAGCGGCTCGCGTTGCTCAACCAACGGCTGACGAACTAGCCGCGAGCATTAGTCAGGACCGACGGATCGTCAGCCACATTGACCCAGACATGCACATGAGGTGTCCCACGGAAATGCCATACGAATGACGGACCTTCCAATCGCCAATTGTCCCAGATTCCGTCGTTCCCCAAGTCGCCTTCGCGATAGAACGCCAAGCGACACTGCTCCAAACCGCCCTGTGCCATCAAGCACTTCGTCACTTCCTGCTGATCTGACGACCGGTACGGCTCGACCAGCAGATTCAAAACACTTTGCAAATGCTCACGCTGATCCTTGCTCAGCTCCGAAGCGAGTAACCCAGGGAACTTTCCATTCCCCTGAAACGCAACCGCACTTTCGTTGGGCATCTTCTCGATCAAGGCGGCCTCGCGCTGCTTGCCATCGAGCATCTTGTAGAGCTGGTTGGCCTTCAGAGCCTGGTGCCAATAGATATTGCCGGGATGATTGACCGCCTCGTTAAAGTGACTCTTGTCGTCGCCATATGACGGATCGGCCGCAGCATGTCCGTAAAAAATCGGACCGCCAAACGCTACATGCTCAGTCGTGTTGCCGTCGCAACGAATCGTCAGATGTCGTCCAGTCATCACGAGTTCAAACTTCTCGCTGCCGGGCTTACCGAAGATGGCAATCGTCTGTTGCTTGCCGTAACCACCGGCATCGTCCTGCAATTGCTTGCGGATGCGGTCGTGCCAGTCCTTGTTGTAGAGGCTCCAGAACAGGGCCTCGATCATGTCTTTCTGATCGCTCGTGTAGAAATTCGTGCCGATGCCAAGCGTTTTCACGTCGGTGATAAACCAGTTGTTCGAGACATGCGTCCGGAGCACTTTGCGGTCGTCGGTGTAGTCCCAGGTAAAGCAGATTTCTTCTTTCTGCTTCTCACTCAACGAGTCATAGAGCTTCTTGACCAACGATTCCGGAGCCTTCCCATCTGCTGCGGATTCTTCCGCTCGCAGGACTCGCGGCAAAACCATCGCCGCAGCACTGGCACTCGCCGCTTGAACGAAGCGACGGCGAGTCACCTTTCCGAACCAATCCGCTTCCGGACACTCACACTCGGAACAGCGTTCGCGATCAGGCATGAGAGTCTCCTTGATCGATTCGCGGCAGGCATCAATCACGACCCGGTTCAGACAACGGGGCGAGACTTTAACAATGACCTTTCAAAACGCAAACGGTTTTTCATCGGTTCCGCAACTTCGCGCGACGACTATAAATCACACGCACAGCGCGTTGACAAACACGCGTGAGAATCACTCGCGCGGCGAGTCGCGACCGGACGGATCCGAAGCCGATTAGACCAGCCCGCGGCGCTTCAATTCAGCAACCACCGTTTGCACGATGGCGCTGACATCGTGAGCATTCCGATCACTGCTTGATGCTGACGCGGAAGTCAAACAACCGCCGATCGGTTCGTCCGTGAATCCATGTTGTGACAGCAAACATTGGAGCGTGTTGCTCAGTACGGCAAGGTCCGTCACTTGTTCATCTGACTGCGGCTGGCGGCCGATGCCCATGTGAAAACCCCGCAAATCGACGGCCGTTCGAAATCCATTCGGAAATTCCGCGGAATAGATCATCGTGTCAAAAAGCGTCACGAGATCGAACTGCACTTTTCTCGCCTCATCAAGCCGGCCGCTCAGCGTCAGGTCATAGAGCAATCGAGTGACCTCCGGCACGACTCCCGACGACGCATTCGTGCCGCCGTCACAACCGATTAGCAGCATCGGCATCAACGCCGCATCCCAGCCGGTCATGAACGCAAATTCCGGGCGGCTCGGCCGTACTGCCTGAATCATGCGGATCATGTGAACGATATCACCAGAACTATCTTTTATGGCAACAACTTTTTCGCATTCCTCGGCGAGGCGTCGCACCGTCGGCACGTCGATCGGACTGGCAAACATCGGGATGTTGTAAAGCGTGACGTCAATCGGTGTGTTCTTGGCGATCTGTTTGAAATACGCATACACCGAAGCGGGGCTGAGCTTGTAGTAGAAGGGTGCCACGATCGCGACCGCTCGGCAGCCGAGTTCGTGGTAGTACTCGCAGGCTCTGATCGTCTCTTTGACATTTGCCTCAGCCGCGCCAGCCAGGATGGGGACTCGCCCGCGAGTCTGATCGGCGACAATCTCAATGATCCGCCGCCGTTCCTCGACCGTGAACCGTGTAAATTCGCCGGTCGAGCCGTTCGGGTACAGCCCATGCACACCCTTGGCGATCAGCCAGTCAATGTACCGTCGCAGTTCCGGCTCGTTAATCTCGCCTCGGCAATCAAGCGGAACCAGATTCGGTGTGAAGATGCCTTGCAGTCGAGCGGTCATGAGTCGGTCCTGATCCTGATTTGTCATCGCCCTTCCGAGCTTACCCCGAAGGTTCTTACTTTGCCTCGTCAACTGAAACGAGCGGACGCTCGGTTGTGTTTGATCCTGGCAAACCGGTCGCGTGCGCGATCCGTCTGATTTGCATTACTCAAATGATTGATCGGCAGCAGCGTAGCGCAAAGGCCAACGAGCCACTGACACAAGGCCGGTGCGGCGCGTGAGAACGAAGCGATCTCGCACGACACTCACACACGGTGAGTTTTGCCTGAGCGGAATCATCGACACGACCCTACAACTCAACCAACCGCGGGCCAAGTCACTCGGAAAGTCGTGCCGTTTTCCTGCGACGATTCGCAGTCGATTTGTCCGCCGTGCTGCTCAACGATCCGCCAACACTTACAGAGGCCGAATCCCAAACCGCGACCAGCCTGCCTGCCAGAGAAAAACGGATCGAAAAGGTGTTCTCTTTCGACGGGCGACAGGCCGACGCCACAATCCTGAACGACGAAGATCGCTAAACGCTGCGATTCGGACTCGTGACTGGAACATTCGACAGTGATGAATCCGCCCGCCGCCGATGCGTTCAGGCCGTTGAGCAACAGATTGCTGATGACCACTCGTAACTGCACCGGATCCGCGAGAATCGCCACTGATGACTCTCCTTCCCGAACGACAGTCAGCGACTTGGCCCGCAGGGATTCACCAAACTTGAGAAGCAGTTCGTCCACGACTTCCACCAAATTCAGCGACTTCGGCTCCGACTTCGGCGGCCGAGCAAACAGCATCAGGTCGCCGATCATGTCGCGAATTCGGAGTGCCTGTGCTCCAATGGTGAGCAGAGCTTGCCTTCGTTCCGGATTATTCTCCGCTTTGAGGAGCAGCTCCGCTCGGCCGACAATCGTTGCGACGGGATTATTGATCTCGTGTCCTGCTCCGGCTGCGAATTCGGCGAGGGCATCGAGCTTCGCCCGCAGAATGGCGTCTGAGGTCGAAATGTGGGGAAGCTCAGTCACGGTGCTAATCTCGGCAAATCCAAAGCAGGGCGATCGACACCCCGCATTCCAAAAAGAAAACCCGGCTCCCCACGGAAGCCGGGTTTGTAATCTCAATTCTCCGATTTGAAATCTCAATCTTATTTCACGGCGACTGGCTCGACATCCAGCAACAGGCAAATGCGTTCGATAAGATTTTCAACCTCGAATGGCTTTTGCATGAACTCATTTGCGCCGTTCGCCTTCAAGTCTTCGATCTTGTCCTGCTCAACCATGCCACTGATGCAGATGATCTTCACATCGTCGAGCGTGTTGTCACTGCGGACTCGCTGGCAGACTTCCTTGCCGTTGATGTCCGGCAGCATGACGTCCAGCACGATCACGTCCGGGTGATACTCGCGGACCATCATGCCGGCGTCGAAGCCATTGTTGGCCACACGAATCTCGAAGCGGCCGTCCGCTTCGAGCGCGTCTCGGATCAGTTCCACGAGTTCTTCGTCATCATCGACGATCAGAGCCTTGCGACGTCCGCTTTCGAGGGCATCTGTCGGGATGCCATTCTCTTTCATGAAGCGATACAGAATGTCGCGCGGAATGCGACGGAACCGCGATCCGGGAACGCGAAATCCTCGCAACTGGCCGGAGTCGAAGCAGCGAATGATCGTCTGCTGACTCACCTTGCAAATTTTGGCGGCTTCACCGGTCGTGAATACGGTTTTCATCAGACATTCATCCTTTGAACTGGCCGATCCGCCTGATGTCTCAGTCCTCTGAGAACCGGTCGGATGCGGTGAGACTTCCTTGTCCTTCGCAGTGCTGACGATGATGAACGGGAACGTCAACGGACTCGCCAGTGACGTGTGCTGAGCTAGCAAACCTTCGCGAGCTTGACTGTCTTATCGGTTCTCATGGTTACTCACGTTGAGCCAACCTACCAGCTTTAGCACGACAGCGATTGTTGTGTATTCCCCGAAATCGGTCAACAGCCGTTTGCTCCCTCAAAACCCCCGTCCTGATGAAGCCGCAAACTCACACAAATCAACGCATTTTGTCGAGTCCAGCAATCTTTGCCGCAAAGACAATTTCACCCTCCAAATATTCGCAGTGATCGCCGTATGCGAGAATTCGGAGAACCGCACTCAAGGTGATTGTTGGCCGCCCGAAAGGGGATAGCCAAGCAAAGCGAGCGGTCACTTTTGTAAGATCAGCTTCCCATTTCGAGTAAGCTTAAGCCGGTAAAGTTCTTCGCCATGGCGAATGAGCAATTCGTTCTCTCCGAGCAAAAGCTCGCTGGAGGAAACTTCACGGACAATTCGCTTGGCGGTAGCCACGAGAGTCTGACCTTCAGCAAGCGGATCGATCAACAACCCACTGTCCATCGTTGACTCCTTCCGTCGAAGGTCGATAACGGCCTAGTATTCCCCAAGCAATTCGTGGCCATTGCGAGTGCTCAACCCACGCCAGATTGACAAATTGATATTGCTACTGATTGACCGCGCAGCTCCGTCCATCATCGCGGCGTTGACCATCCCAGAGTGGAAACTGCGTGAGGTGGTCGCCGAATAGGTGACTTGCGTGGTCGATCCACCTTCACGGCGGGAAATAAAGTCGATGTCATAAGTGACTCCACCGGACGTGAAATTCACGACAGAATTCGGAACGAATACCGTCGTGAAACCAATGTGATTTGTCCGGCCGCACACCCATTCGGTATGCCCCGTGGTGACTAGGTTGCCCCCATAAGCCACCACATCCGCGACCGTTAAGGGAACGGCAACCCCCGCCACAGCGGGGTTGCCGCCATCACGCAAGTAAGGCGTGTAGGCTTTCACTTCAGCGAACGCCAACGTGGAACTGGCCCCATCACTCAGTGCTGCCGTCGACAATCGACTATTGGGATGAAAGGCTCCGTCACCACCTTGTTTGGTGTTGGGATCCCAGACCATCCAAGTACCAACGTTGGCGGCATAGTTCAGTGGATAGTGGGTGAAATTGGGGTCGCTTGATTGTGGATCTGGACGCGCTCGGTCATTGATCTCGCTGGGACAAAGGTAAGTTGCGATTCGCTTTCGAGCCACGTTGCCCTGAACAGAGTACGGCTGATTCCAGTTAATCAACCGCTGCAAATCAGCCTGTTCAAGGTACGGCAAGAGGTAGGCCTGGGCTGACCAAAACACGCTGGTTGTCGTTGCGGTTCCGATGCAGGCGGACGGCGGAAAGAACTTTTTGACATCGAGGTAGTTGTGAAGAGCCAGCCCCATTTGTTTCAAATTGTTTTTACACTGACTTCGTCGAGCAGCCTCGCGAGCTTGCTGCACGGCCGGCAGCAACAGGGCAATCAAAATCGCAATCACAGCGATCACTACGAGCAATTCGATGAGCGTAAATCCACGACGATGAGTTCGCATTACAGCACCTCCACAAGAGAAAGAACGTGGCAACCGAGCGACAGATTTGGGTCGCAGATGGCTGGCGAGCCGAGGAGGCTTGGCTGGCGACTAGCGGACCTTGCTAGAAATTGAGACTCAGTTTCATTTCAGGCGAAGGAAAGACTAACAGCCCGAAAAGAAACGTCAAGCATATCTTCGCATGAGACTCACACCGAGTGGCACAAATCAGTGGTCCGACGTGGCTTGCAGCCTACGTCGCCATCCGAGTCGGTTCGCTCAAATACAGCATCAACACGGCGAGATCAGCCGGAGTGATGCCGCTGATTCGACTGGCTTGGCCGACGTGACGCGGGCGGATGCGAGTCAGTTTCTCTTTGGCTTCGGCGCGCAACTGCGGACAGGCGTGGAAGTCGAAGGCATCTGGAATGCGGACGGTATCGACTTGCGCCTGGCGTTCAATTGTGGCGGTTTGACGGCGGATGTAGCCGGCGTACTTGGCCTCGATTGAGAGTTGCTTCGCAGCCAACGTCGGCAGATTCAACGACCGCGCTTCCTCGCTGAACTCGCAAACGTTGGGCCATTCGGTCTCCGGCCGGCGCAGCCATTCTTCGAGACTGTGCCCTTGATGGAATTTTTTGACGGACAACTCCAAAGCTGCCGCAATCGCGGCTTCGTGAGTTTCCCAGCGGCGAACTCGCTCGGCTGACGCCAGTCCGACGCGAGCACCAATCGGAGTCAGGCGGCGGTCGGCGTTGTCGTGACGCAGGAGCAAGCGATATTCGGCTCGCGAAGTAAACATGCGGTATGGCTCATCGACCCCCTTCGTGACGAGGTCGTCGATCATCACGCCGAGGTACGCTTGGCTGCGATCCAAAATCAGCGGCAGATGGTTGGCAATCTTCAGAGCCGCATTGGCCCCGGCGAGCAATCCCTGCCCGGCCGCCTCTTCGTAGCCAGTCGTCCCGTAAATGGCTGAGGGTAAGCGTTTGCGTGT